>JBQTJD010000799.1:0-6081 GCA_052387475.1 Anaerolineales bacterium
CTTCAGGCTGGCCGGCTACGAGATTACCGATGATTCGACCTTGGTCAACTATACATGTGGAGCGAAGAATCCAGATGGTAGCGAGGTGCGAGATGATGTCAACGAATGGGTTGATGCCAACCTCCTCAACGATACGATTCCTGTCATCATTAACAAGCAAGGCGGACCAGCCTGCTCGTCCCCGATTGCAAGGTTTGTAAGGATGCTCCGTCCGAACGCTGGAGAACATGAGCGGTATTACGTCTACGACCCTCTGAATCCAGTTGTAGAAAGTGGACCGTCAGCCAAGCTCCTGGGGCATGAAATGGGCCATTATTTCGAGTTGGGCCATACGTTCTGGGGCGGTCTTGACAGCAGGGAAGACATTGAGGCTTACCTCAAGAAAAACGAAACCGAAAAGAATCACGCCTCGATCCACAATCTCGACGCAGATCGTTTAGATCCCAGTTGGTTGGAGGTCTACGACACGATGCCCGGACTGGTAAGTTCGGGAGGTCCGGACAACGACATTTTCGACAGGGAAGGCGGGAACCGCTGTTCCGACTCCCAAAAGTACGTCTTTCACAGCAATTTCTCAACGGTCGTAGTGAGCCCTGACCTGCACAATGCCATGGTTTACGGCTACTGCGACGAGATTTCCCGGCTGACCAAGGATCAAGTTCGCGCGGTTCGCCAATCCCTTTTCTCGACAAGAAGCCATCTCGTTAGGATTCTGGATGACTTCTCCCTCGCAACTCACCCGCGTGGGAATCTAGGCGTCAACTGGGGCGGTTAGAAGCGTTTACGAAACTACCAGGTCGTCAACGATCAACTGGATGTCAAGGTGGGTGGACCAGTCTACTGGACGCGCGACATCTTTGGCACCGACCAGCAAGCGTTCATCACGCTGGCGAAGGTTGATTCCGATGGACTCCATCAGAGCCTACTGCTCAAGGTGCAAGGCATCTGGCAGCAGGGAACTATCGCCGTGTTCTACAATGCGATAGAGGGCAAGGTCGGCATCGAGACCTTCGTACCCGGCGATGATTGGAAAACGCTCGCGACGTTCGACGCCGTGCTCCAGGACGGCGACCAACTCGGCGGGCGGGCGCTGGCCGATGGCACCGTGCGGGCGTATGTCAACGGCTGGTTTATCGGCGAGGCGAATGCTGGGAGCTTCTTTGTGGACAAAGGTGGGCGCATCGGTCTGTGGTTCATAGAGGCGGCTGACGCGCTGTTGGATGACTTCAGTGGCGGGACCTTCTCGCCGTGATGTCTTGCGGAACCCACCTAGCCGACTTCCAATACCGGCCAGGTTTCGCGTATATGAAAGGAGTGAATGACATGAACACTTATCCACTGATTCGACGGCTGACCGGCGGACTGCGCCAATCAGCCGTCGCCATTTTGATCCTCGGCCTGATGTCGGCTGCCGCGCCCTTGCCGAGGTCATTCGCCGCGCCGCCCGCCGAATTGAACGGCCAGGCACTGGCGATGCCGGCTGCCCAGCCGGCGGCGCCATGCGAAGATAATGCGCAAAGCTGCTACGGCGATCTGGACGCTACCCGCGATGGGGCCGGTAGCGAAGATGACTTCACCACTTACAGCCCGCCGCGCAACTTCCTCACCTGGGCGGAGAATTCATGGCCGCCAAACGCCACGCCCGGAACAGGCCCACGGCCGCTGCGCCACAGCGATGAGCCGACCGGCGGAAACTTCCCCTTTGTCCTGACCGGTCATCCCTCGTTTGACCCGGCCCGCGTCAGAAGCGCCACGTTGCGGGTGGATTTGCTCTTCAACTCGGCAAGGGGCACCGTTGCGAGCGATACACTTCGCTTCTGGGACGAACACGATGCCACCGGCAACTACACCCTGAGCTATGCGCTCGGCTCGCGGGTTGCCCACCGATTTTGCTCACCATTTGGGCCGAATTGCCCGGCCGAATCCTTCCCGCCGACCTGGATCAGTCTCGATCTCAATTTGAAAGATGGTACGGCGCGCGTCTTTGACCTTGACCCGATCACGGGCCAACGCACACCTTTTAGCCCGCGCCCAGGTGGCGCGGCAGGTGGATGTAACGCCCAGGTGCCGGTGGATTGCCCCTGGCCGGGTGATCCAAATTTGTTGCCGCTTGACCGAGGTAGCCCAGCCGACGTTTTGCGGCTGGCCGCGGATGGCAAGCTGTACGGGCTGCTCGAGGACGACAGCGCACTCGGTTACATTTCCCTGACTATTGACGCTGACCCGCTGCCGCCGGTCTGCACGACGCTGCTCGACAACTTCAACCGTGCAAACGGCCCACTCCGCGCACCGTGGCGCGGCTCGGAGGGTCGTCCCAACTACCGCATCGCTAATCGGCAACTTGATCCCGGGAATGGCGGCCCCATCTTCTGGCCCACCGTCTTCGGCGCAGATCAGACCGCCTGTGTCACCCTCGCGCGCGTGGACCCCAACGGCGTCCATCAAAGCCTGCTGCTCAAGATTCGCGGCGACTGGCGGCAAGGGGCCATTGCCGTGTTCTACAAAGCTACGACGGGCGAGGTCGGCATCGAGACCTTTGTGCCGCGGCGCGGCTGGTTGACTCTGGCGACCGTCTCCATTCCGGTGGTGGATGGCGATCAACTGGGGGCGCGGGCCATGCCGAACGGCAAAGTGATTGCGTACGTGAACGATGCGCCTGTCCTTGAGACGACCGTCGAACCGATATTCCACAACCGCACCGGTCAGATCGGGTTGTGGTTCATCGCCTCTGCTCAGTCGCGGCTGGATGACTTTTCTGGCGGGACGGCGCCGTGACCGCCTACGTGAACGGCGTGCTTGTCGCCGAGGCGGAGGCTGGCAGCTTCTTCGCCGGCAAGGGCGGCCGCGTGGGGATGTGGTTCATCAACGCCTCCAGCGCCGTAGTCGATGATTTCAGCGGCGCGACAATCACACCGTAGAGGCCAACCGCATCATCGAGAATCAAAAAAGCCGCTGAGAGTTTCAGCGGCTTTTGTTGGATGGCTAACTCTTGGGCTGCTCGGGTGGCTTGGCCGGTTCGGGCGGTTTCTCCGGCTCGGGCGTGGCCGGTGGCCGGCGGCGGGCGAAGTCGGCGGGTTTCGGTGGCTTGACCATCCGCGCCGGCGACACAGGCTCAACCACGGCCACAGCCGTTTGCGGCTCAGTCATTTCCGCCACTGGTTCGGCCACGGGCGCGCTCTCGGTCATCGCCACGGCGACTGCGACGGGCGCAGGCAAAGGTGGCAGGAGGGCGGGTTGTGGCAGACGCGCCGGTGGTCGTGGGAAGGCGGTGTCCGTTTGCTGCCAGCCATTGTCGCCGAGCAAGGCCATGACTTCCTCGTTTGAAAGGGTGCCCTTTTCCAACAACGCCTGGGCAATCGCCTCGACTTCATCGGAGTGCCGTTGCAGCAATTGCTCTGTTTGCTCCTCGAGTAAACGCCAGAATCGCTCCACCATAGGGGCTGCGCTGGGCGGCAAAGCATTGCTGCCGGTGCTCTCGGCGCCCATGACCGGCGGCCCAAAGTATCCATGCTGATACAGTTGCCAGATCCGCAACCGAATTTTACTGAAGTCACTGCCAAAACCACCCGTCGCGCCGGTCCAATACTCGCCTAGGAACATCTTCGTCGCGACGTGTCCGGCCATCGACACGATGATGTCGGCGGCGAAGCGACGCAGCGGTGCAGCGTAAATTTCCACCCGATCAACGGCTAACGCATAGCCCAGCGCGCCGCTGGTGCGCACGATGGTGGCGCGCACGATGCGCTTCTCGGGCGTGGCGTAGTGCATGGCCACGGCGTGCCCGGCCTCGTGATAGGCGATTTGACGCCGCTGCTCTGGGTCCAACTCCTCAATCGGTTGAGACAGGCCGGCCTCCTGCTCCTGGAGCGCCTTGTCAACATCAGGCTGTGAGACACGGTCGCGGCCATTGAACAGCGCGATGCGAACGGCATCTTTAGTGATGGCGGCCGCAATCTGGGCGGGTGTAGCATGCGGCGTATCTTCAACAATCGCCTCGATGTCAATCGTGTCGTCATGCTTCACCCGGGTCAAATAGCCTTTGATCACTTCCCGGCGTCCGGTTCGGTCGGGCGCATCCACTTGAATCTTCTGATCAAAGCGGCCCGGGCGCAGCAACGCCGGGTCGAGCACATCGGGCCGGTTGGTGGAGCCCATGAACAACACGTGCCAGTTGCGTTTCTCCGGCTCCTTGCCGATGAACTGATACCATCGGTCACGCAGCTTTTCAAAACGGCCTTTGTTCTCCACGCCGTCCATCTCGTAGAGCAAGCGAGTGAGCGCGCCGCTGCCGCCGCCCATGCCCATCATCCCGCCCATCATCCCCATGCCGCCTTGCCCACCCATCACGCCGCCGCGGCTCTGGCCCACCGCGTCAATCTCATCAATGTAAGCGATGCACGCGCCATACTCACGCGCCAGCTTCTTGGCCTTGCCGACGAATTGAATCATCCGCAACACGTCCACGCCCCAGAACATGCCGCGAAAGCCGGAGCCTTCTACGGAGATAAAGGCGATACCGGCCTCGCCCGCCATCGCTTTCGCGAGCAACGTCTTGCCGGTGCCGGGCGGGCCGTACAGCAACACGCCGTTGATGTACTTGCCGCCCATCTTCACAAACGCGTCGCGATCCGAGAGCAGGCTGATCCACTGTTGAACCAGCGCGACGAGGTTCGGCTGGCCCCAGTAATCTTTGAAGGTGACCGACTTGGGGTCCTCGGGCCGGATGCTATCCATTCGGGTGCGGCCCATGAACCAAAAAATGGCGACGAATTGCATGATGGCAAAGAAGAGGGCGAAGACGATCTGGATCGCCATCTGAATGAGGAACATGCCGGTCTGGAAATTTGACCGGCTGCTGCCCATCCAACTGGCGAAGAGGTAGATGGACCCAAACAGCAGCACCCAGGGCAGATTGCTGCGGAAGAAACGGCCGAAGCGCGACGTCCAACGACTGCGCTTGCTCAGGATGTCATTGCCGCTGCGTGGACGTTGATAGGAGGAACGTTCGGCGGGGGGTAACGCTTTTGTCGTCATTGTCTCGTGACCTTTCACTCGACTGGGACTTTACCATCACGTTCAAGTTGGCCGAGTCTACATCGGAAGCCCGGACAACGACAAGGAAAAAACGGTGAGAAATAGCCAGGCTTATCAATTTCTCATATCGCTCGGCGTTGAATGCGAAGCGACTCGCTGTTCGTAAATACCGATTTTGCCCCAGCCCAGGTTCACGCATCGAGGCCGTGCAGATGCGCCACTTCACACAAGCTGGCCAAATGGATGCGGCCATCGTGAACGTACAGCCGCGCGTAGCTGGCGTTGGCGAAACGAAAGGAGACGTGCTGGCCCAGCGGCACGCCCAACGCGCTAAGCACATAAGCGTTAAGGCTGCCGCCGTGGCTGACGACGGCGATACTGCCTTCCGGATGCGCTGCCAGCACTTCAGCAAAAACGGCCATCGTGCGGGTGTTAAGATCCACCTGGCTTTCGCCGCCCGGCGGGCCGTGCAGCCACCAGCCCGCCTTGAAGTGGTCGGGAAACTGTTCTCGCACCTGCGCCTCGGTCAAGCCGCTCCATTGCCCGACGTGACGCTCCTTCAGCCGATCATCCAAGACGGCGTGCAGCCCGTGCTCGGCGGCCACCGCTTCCGCCGTCTGTCGCGCGCGCTGCAGCGGGCTGCTGTACACGGCTAGCAGCGGCTCGCCGCGCAAGTGTTGCGCCAATGCCTTCGCTTGCTTTAGCCCGATGTCATCCAGCGGCGGATCAGCCTGTCCCTGCCAGCGGCCTTGCGCGTTCCACGTCGAGCGGGCATGACGGATAAGATATAGGAGTGTCATGTCAGAAAGCAGAAGCCAGAAGGCAGTAAGCGGAAGGCAGTTAGCTGTTGGAGGGGGCGAAGCGGGCCGGGTTCTTCATCATAGCGCCCAACATCTTGCCGACCTCCATATACCCGGCGACAAGTTCATTGCGGCGTTCAACCGAAAGGTAGTGACAATCCCGTGCAAGATCAAGCCAGACTTGGGTTTCGGTCGCTTCAGCATCTGCATCGGCCAACTTGCTGGCAAAGGCATTGGGATACTGTCG
>JBQTJD010000800.1:0-1841 GCA_052387475.1 Anaerolineales bacterium
GCGGGCCGCGCGGTCATCGTCGGGCAGACAACTTACGGCAACGTGGAGCGGTTGTACGCGACTGAGTTTGAAGATGGCTCACGGGCGTGGATTGCCAGCGAGACTTTCGAGCCGAACGGCGAGACCAACGGCGTGTGGGAGGAGACCGGCATCGTGCCCGACTACCTGGTGCCCACGCGCTGGGATCTGTTCACCGAGGCCACCGATCCGGCGCTGGCCAAGGCGGTTGAACTGCTCATGGCAAATGCAAAATGAAAAATGTAAAATGCAACCGCGCCTGTAGTCAGTTTTTTATTTTGCATTGACCATTTTTCATTCCGAAGGCCGCTATGCCCGACGCCCCACGCAAATACAAACTCATCACTGCCGATCAGGTGCAGGCCGCGCGGCGCTTCTGGCCGCAGGTCAGCGATAAAACGTGGACGCTCATCCTTAAACGCACCGACGAGCCGATGGTGCTCAACAAAGCCCCGCATCGTGGGGTGGGCTTTGTCACCATCAACCTGCCCGGCCCCGAGCAGACGAAAGATGGCATGTTTTACCGCCGCGATATTGATGTGCTTATCCTTATTAGTGGAGAAGCCCAACCAGCTGCGTGAAACGTGAGGCTTGGTCATTGGGATTGGTCTTCAATTATTCAGCGTCACGTTTCACGTTTTACGCATCATGCCTCTCAACGACTCTATGAAAACTTATATCCCCGAATCCGTCCTCGCCATCGTCGCTCACCCGGATGACATCGAGTTTGGGTGCGCCGGAACCATCGCCCGCTGGGTGAAGGGCGGTTGCCGCGCGGCCTATCTGTTGCTCACCAGCGGTGATGTCGGGATCGCCGAAAACGGCATGACGCGCGAGCGGGCCATGGAGATTCGTGAAACCGAGCAGCGCGCGGCGGCGGCAGTCTGCGGCGTGCACGAAGTGATTTTTCTGCGCGAGCCGGATGGTATGTTGCAGGCCACGCTCGAACTGCGGAAGAAAGTCGTGCGCGAAATCCGGCGCTTCAAACCGGAGGTCGTCATCTGTGGTGACCCGACGGTGGTGTGGGCGGGCGACGATTACATCAACCACCCCGATCATCGCGCGGCGGCCACGGTGGCGGTGGATGCAATCTTCCCGGCCTCCGGCCAGCCCAACCTGTTCGAAGAATTGGCGCAGGAGGGACTCACGCCGCACAAAGTCCGCAAGGTGTATGTCAACAATTGGGGCGAGGCCTCGGTGTACGTTTCGATTGATGAGACGATTGAGGCAAAAATCGCCGCGCTGCGCGAGCACAAAAGCCAGATGCGCGCCTGGGACCCCGAGCCGATGGTGAAGCAATGGGCGGCCGAGCGTGCGAAGGGCAAAGAGATGCAGTACGCCGAGGGCTTCCGCGTCGTGACGCTCGAGAGCGATGAGGATTGGGCCAAGTACAAAGGCGCTGTCATTGGGCGCAACGAGCCGGCGGTGGAAGCGCCGCTTGAGGCACAGTCGGTCACTGGAGATGGGCATGCCGCGTAAACTCGCCGTTTTCTTCAGCGGCGCGCTGGCTTTGATGCTGATGGCCTTCGTCGGACAATTGGATACGTTTTTCGTGTACATGCCGGTGGTCGCAAGGCAGTCCACGCCTACACCCACCTCAACTCCAACACCCACGATCACGCCCACGCCGACGACCGGCCCGACTTCCATTCCGTGCCCGGCGGCCACGCCAGCGCCGGTGACTTCGTACTTTTCCAATGGTGGGGTTCAGGGTCAATTGTTCCGCTTGAAGGCCGGGCAAAGCAATTGCGTCCAGCGCAACCAGGATGTGTGGTTTTACTTTGAAGCGCGCAATACCACCGGCCAGGCCTACGATGTGGGCG
>JBQTJD010000801.1:0-3831 GCA_052387475.1 Anaerolineales bacterium
CCTTTATTTCCCTCTCCACCAATTCCAGACATTTCTCCATTCCTACGCTTTCCCGCAGCGTCTGCCCGGTGTTCGTCACGCTGCCCACGCGGTGGATGTTCTTGCGCCGCAGTTCAATCGGATCGAGGCCAAGTTTCTCGGCCAGCATGTCCATCATCGACTCGACGGCAAAGGCGGACTGCGTGACGCCGAAGCCTCGGAACGCGCCGGCTGGTGGATTGTTGGTGTACATCGCGTAGCAATCGGCTTTGACGTGCGGCACTTCGTACGGCCCGGCTGAGTGCGTCGTCGCGCGCGTCATCACCTTCTCGCCGAGCGAGGCATACGCGCCGCTGTCGCCATACAACTCGGTTTCGACCGCGGTGAGCGTGCCATCCTGCTTCGCGCCCACTTTGATTTTGATCTGCGTGGCGTGGCGCTTCGGGTGGAAGAGGAGCGACTCGTGCCGGTCATACAACATCTTCACGGGGCGGCCAGTTGCCTGCGCCAGCAGCGCGACGTGGATCTGCCCGGCGATGTCTTCCTTGCCGCCGAACCCGCCGCCGATGAGCGCGCCGATGACGCGCACCTGCTCATCGGGCAGGCCGAGGCAGCGCGCGATCTGGCTGCGGTCTTGATACGGAATCTGCGAGCCGACGATGACCTCGATGCGCCCATCCTCAGCGATCCGCCCAATGGCGCATTCCGGCTCGAGGAAGGCGTGCTCGTAGAACGGCGTGAAGAACGTTTTCTCCACAATCACATCCGCCTCGTCGAAACCCTGCGCCACATCGCCTTTGCGGACTTTGATGTGCTTGAGGAGGTTGCCCGACTCCATTACACGCGGCGCATCCGGCTGATGCGCCTGCACCGGATCGGAGACGACAGGCAGTGGCTCGTAATCCACTTCGATCAGCTCCATCGCCTGCGAGGCGATCTCTCGCGTCTCTGCCGCCACCATGGCCACCGGGTCGCCGATGTAACGCACCTTCTCGTGAGCCAGCGCCGGCCAATCGAAGACCACCAACCCGTGATTCTTTTCGCCTGGTATATCTTCGGCGGTGAGCACGGCGCGCACGCCTGGCAGCGCTTTGGCCCGCGATGTATCAATGCTTTTGATGCGCGCGTGCGGATACTTCGCCCGTAGCGTGCGCGCGTGCAGCATGTTCGGAAAGACGTAGTCGTCGGTGTACTTCGCCGCGCCGGTGACTTTCTCCACAGCATCGGGCCGGGGCAGCGGGCGGCCGATGACGTTGAGCGGCTCTTTTGTTTGCGGCAACGCGGGCAGGTGGGAGATTTCCCGTGTTTCCCTCTTTCCCCTTATTTCCCGTATTTCTTTCGCCGCCGATTGAATCGCGTGCGTAATGAAGCTGTACCCCGCGCAGCGGCAATACGTGTCCTTCAGCGCCACTTTGATGTCGTGCTCGGTCGGATCGGGATTTTGATCAATCAAACCTTTGGCCGTCATGATCAGTCCGGGGATGCAGAAGCCGCACTGCGGCGCACCGCCCTGCACGAAGGCCCTTTGCAGAGGATGTAATGCGGGTAATTGGGTATTGCTTATTGAATTACCAGTCACTAACACCCATTCCTGCGCAAGTCCTTCGATTGTGAGCACCTCCGCGCCTTCGGCCTTCAGTGCGGGATAGAGGCACGAGACTACCGGTGTTCCATCGACGAGCACTGTGCAGATGCCACATTCGGCCTCGTTGCAGCCGATCTTCGTGCCGGTCAGGCCGAGCCGATCGCGCAATACGTCCGACAGATACTCGTTGTCGAGGATCTCGACCTCGGCCGGGGAGCCGTTGATGGTGAATGAAAGTGTAGTCATGGCCGGACCTTTGTCAACGAATGCGTGCTCTTCGAGCCTAACGAATAAACGAAGGGCGTTTCAAGATGGAGGCTTGATCCATCGTTTGCGCCGATGTTCCAAAATATGTTTTGGCGGGAACAGCCGCTTCCATTCCAGGCGCGGCTTTCCAAAATTGAAGAGAAGGATGACGCCAATCTCCGAGGCGGCGAAATAGTCAATGCACTGAGCGATCTCATCGTTCGTCAATGGAAATAAATGTGCCTTGTATTCGATCAACAGCTTCTGTTCAACGCGGTGATCGGGTACGTAGAAATTGACGCGATGGCCGTGCTCATCGTATATCGGCAGTTCAGGTTCGTACTCGGCGGTCAGGCCCGCATCCACAAAACGTTGTTGCATGGCATTGTGATACGTCCGCTCGCGATGCCCCGGCCCGAGGTCGTTGTGCACGGCCATCGCAATCCCAATCACCTTGCCGGTCAACCCATCCAGCCCATCGTCCACCAATCTGGGCTTACGAGTCCTATCGTCAGCCATGTTGCCTCCCTTTGTCAATCGACAGTTGGAAAATTACGAATAGCCTCGGTCAGGCGGAGCATTCGTTTATTCGTTCCAAATTCGTTGTCACCCTTCCCCGACTCCCTCCGGCACGACTTCTCCGGTCGTGGCACGTTGAATCGCGAGCGGCAGCGCACGCTCCACCAATGGCAGGATGAGTTCACGCCGATACTCGGCGGTGGCGCGATGTGGACTCGTGCGGAGCTGCGCCTCCGCCAACGCGAGATCGACGACTTGCGAAATGAGTTCAGCCGACCACGCTTTGCCTTCGAGGAATTTCTCCGCACCGGTCAGCCGCAGCGGCTTTGGCCCAGCTGGGCCGAGGGCCAGGCGAGCGGATTCGATGACGCCGCCGCTCACGCGCGCCCACACCGCGAGGCCCAGAATCGGCAGCGCCACACCCTGCGGCCGCATGATGCGTTTGAACGCGCTGCCCTCTCCACGGGTTACGGCGCGCAGACGGAACTGCACGATCAACTCATCGGGGTTGAGCGCGGTCTTACCGGGGCCTTTGAACAATGCAAGGGTGGGCCGCCACTCGCGGCCGCGCACCGAAGCGACCTCGGCCTCGGCGTTGAGTGCAACCAATGACAGCGTGCCATCGCCAGCGGGCAGCGCGTGGGCGACGTTGCCGCCGAGCGTCGCCACGTTCCGCACCTGCGGCCCGCCGATGACACCGCATGACTCAACGAGACAGGTGGCTTGCGAAACGAGAAGTGGAGAATTAACGATGGCGGTGTGAGTGACGCCCGCGCCGATGTAAATGTTATCGGCATCGGCGTAGATACGGGTCAGCTCGGGGATGCGAGTGACATCCACCAACGCGGCGACCGAGGACTTGCGGCCCTGCTGCATCTCGAGCAGCAAATCGGTGCCGCCGGCGACAACGCGAGCAGCACCGGCATAGCGTGCTAAGTGCGCCAGCGCATCTTCAACGGTATGGGGCAGGTGATAGTGTTCCCAGAGCGGCACAGCCCATTCTCCAACGAATGGTCCGTGGCACTTTTCGACGGGCAGGGGGCCCGACGCCGTCTCTGCATTCCACAAAGACGACCGCGTGACCGGGATGCCGCGATTGTACCTCGCCCGCTCTGCGTTGAGCAATAGCCAACTTGCGAAAGTCGGCATCACACTCAATGCCAGCGATGAAGAACGCTTGTGGCGTGTATCTGCCTCTGATCCGAAAGTCAGCCCGCCAATCGAGGCGGGTTTGTAGGCCGCTACCTACAGCCTCGGGCGCCTTCTCCTGACAGGAACTCTAAGACGGGTTTCATAAAATAGTGCCTGAGCAAAAGTAAACTTCAGAGATCGGAGTGTTTGCTCGAAAAAAGCCATTGACCTGGACATGAAAAATCGCCATAATCTCATTGGTATCTGTCTGTTTCCCGCCTTCAACAATTCCATATCTGCCCTGAAATTCTCTCAGGAGGTGGCTATTTACGAACGTTCCATCCACCCAGCGTAGCGTCTCAATGAGAGTG
>JBQTJD010000802.1:0-2535 GCA_052387475.1 Anaerolineales bacterium
CAAAGAACGCCACGCCGAGGAGGCCGTCTTCCAAGGAGAGGACCTATTCGAAGTCGATCCACGTCGATCCTGATAGTGGCCGTGCGGATTATCGTTTCGGGTTCGTGCCGTCCCAGCCAAGGCGCAGGTTCTTGCGATCAGGCTCATCTTCGACAGTAGGACAATGTAAACACAATCAGAGCTGGGACTTGCGATTTTCGATTCGTAAGTATTCGTCGATCGGGATCGGGGACTGTTGCAATGGGTGGGGAGCCTACGGGGTAGGCTCCCCTGAGGGAGAAGAAATCAAGCGGCGGGTAAGCCCGGAGCTGGCGGTTGCGTGCGCGGGCTTTGACGCTCGTTTCGGGTCATGTTCCAGGGGAGGTAGCACTGCAGGTCGGGTGGTGGCCGGCCGCCCGCGTGGGCGCAGTCGGACAGGTAGGCGGTGAGCCACTGGGCCACGTTGACGTTCCAAAGCTTTAGCGTTTGAAACAGCGAGAACAGCATGGCTGCCAAACGTCCGCTCCAGAGTGCGCCGGAGCCGTAGAAGTTTTTGCGTGCCACCACCGGGCCACGCTCACGGCGTTCGGCTTCGTTGTTGTCCATGGGCACCTCGGGATGATCCACGAACACCGTCAGGCCCTTCCAATGTTCTTGTAAGCTGTGGAGCGCCTTGCGTTGGGGTTGCCGCAACTTCGGTTGGGACAATTCCTGGTCACGACGCTGCCGCATGTGCTCGATGTGTTGGCGCAGGCGTTGCTCGGCCTGGGCATAAGCGGTTGGCTCGTCGCGCACGGCGAGGCGCTGATCATTCACGTGGTACAACGTGCCGATGTCTTCGAGCCAGGACCAAGCCCAGTCGGTCAACTCCGACCAACCGGTGAGAACTTCGAGGAAGTCGCGGCGTACGTGGGCCCAGCAGAAGGCCAAGGTGATCTTGCCCGCCTTGACCTGGGCCATGGCCTTGTAGGCGCTGTAGCGATCGACGTTGGCGATGCCTTGGGCATCGGCGCCGAAGTGCTTTTCGGGAACGTCATGCGAACGCGTGGGATCGAGCACGAACACAATCGATTCTGCGCTGGCGAAGACCCAGAGTTGCCAGGTGAAATTGGCTTTGTGGGGCACGCGGGCAAAGACGTACCAGCGGGTTTCGTCGCACCACCAATGGTCTGCGCCGCGATTGTGTTCGCTGAGCAATTGGTAGAGCGGCTCGAACAGCGGCACGAGTTTTTGCAAGCCGTCGGTGATGGTGCCGGCGGCCAGGTCGAGGCCGTGGCTGCGTAATTCGGCCAGGACGCGGTGCAGCGGCTGGTAGAATTCGAACTTGTGTTGCAGGATCATGGCCCAGAGGGAAATGCCGATGGCGCTTTTGGCAATGAGCTTGGCCGGCGGCGGCGCCGTGACCACGAGCGGTTGCCCAGGGCAGGTGCAGCACCGCCGATAGCGTTTGCGGTGATAGCGGCGGCGATGCGCGCGGACATCGACTTCGAGGATGTCGCCAGCGGCGCTGCCAGGAATTTCCTCGAAGGGTTGGCCGCAATCGGGACAGCAGCACTGGTCGTCAGGCAGGGTGCAGTCTTCGTGGCGGGTGGGTAGATGATCGTGCCGGCGGCGGCCGTGGCCCTTGCTGCCTGGCTGCTGACCGCGTGAACGGCGCTTGTTGTCGGGCGTGGTCTTGCCGTTGGCTGCCGGCTTCGTGGCGGACGAGGTTTCGGACTTACGACCGAAGAGCCGGCGTTTCAACTCACGGATTTCGCCGTGGAGAAGCTGGACCTGTTCCGCCAACTCGGCCTCGCGCTGGACAGCGCGCCGATGTTGCGCCCGCCAATAGTTGGCCTGCCAACGCAGTTCGACGCTGAGATGCCGCAAGCGGCGGAGCAGCACCACAGCGAGCCAAAAGAACAGGGCCAGCCTGCAAAAGCACCGCCACAGCAGGGCAAACGCCTCGGCTCGCGCATCGTACTCGCCATCGGAGTCATCGCAGACGACGGCCGTGCTGACGGGGACCAGCGCTCCGTGCTGCGGGGGAAGAGGAACCAGCGGATAGGAAGGATTCGCATCCATGCCCCCCCAATCGTAGGCAGCGAAACCAACCGAAACCGCGAAAGTTCAAAAAAAGAACGCCGCCGAGCGATAAACTAGGCGGACTGTGCCATGGCACCTGATAGCCGAACGTTTACGTCTAACCAAACCGATTTCTCCAGAAAACCTCCATGTCAAACTGGGTAAACCGATTCTCAACCCGTTGATCGTCATGCCAACTTTGACTCCCCGCGCGAAAACAATCCGGGCCCATTGCAAACCAAGCACTGCACCCCGACGCATACGGACCGCTGAGCTGCCCTTGACCCGTCTTGTCACGTGAACTATGGAGTGCAAGCTGCGCTGGATTGTCGGCATGGAATGAGACTATGGCTGAGACTCTGGACAAAACGGGCAAGACCTCTGGATGGGAAGATTGGCGGGACGTGGCAATCCCTGTCGGGCAAACGCCCTTGCAGGGACCGCATCAGATTGCCGAATTTGCCCAGAAGCTGTTCGCCGACGAGGCCTTGA
>JBQTJD010000803.1:0-2466 GCA_052387475.1 Anaerolineales bacterium
GCGAACCAGGCCCTGCAGGCTTACTGGCAAGACGGTTACCTTTCGCTGCGACCGTCGTGGCTTCTCAGCACTTTCTTTGGATTGTTCGACGAACCGGCCGGGCTGTCGGAGACCGGAGTCGCGGCGGCGGCGTTTCTCATCGGCTGTGGGGCGCTGTTCACGAACCGGCGCGCCGAACTGGCCAGCCTGCTGTTTCCACTGGTCTGCACCCTAGCCGCCTCCGCCCTACGGTTCTATCCTTTCTCCGGCCGTCTACTTCTCTTTCTCGTACCCTGTTTGCTGTTGGGGGTGGCCGCCGGATCGCAGCACATCCTGGATTTGGCCGGGCGGCAACGGGCGCAGTGGGCCGGGATGGTGTTTGTGGCGGTGTTGTTTGTGCAGCCGGCGTATGTCGCTGGTTTCCATTTGTTCAACCCGCGGACTAAAGAGGAGATTAAGCCGGTGTTGAGCTATCTCCGTTCCCACGCCCAACCCGATGACGTGTTGTACGTGGACTGGCCGTCGCAGTATCCGCTGCAATACTACGCCGACCGATATCGGCTGAATGTCGGGCGCGTCGTCTCCGGCGTTAACTCGAACGACTGGGCCGATCAAATTCACGACCTGCGCCAATTGCGCGGCGCGCGGGTGTGGATACTGTTCTCACATCTCGACGGCGAAGAGACGCGACAAGGGCGCGATCAACTGTTGCTGGGGTTGCTGAACGAGTGGGGCAAGCAATTGGACTCTTATACCAGCCCCGGCGCCGGGGTTTATCTGTATGATTTAAGCGCCGGGCCGGCTGCTGAGGCTTTGGCGCAGGCGAACCGGCTGGCGTGCGTAAAGGAAGGGGCCACGTGTGAACAAGAACTGGATTGATGACTTGCAATGCCCTTGGTGCCATGCGCCGTTCAGGTCTAAAGCGCTGGGCCGGTATCAGGCCGGCGGCGACGACATTCTGACATGCGCCTGTGGCGCCTATCCGATTGTCGCCGGTATTCCTATCATTCGGCGCGGTGAGGTGGGCAACGCCGGCGAAACAGTTGAAGACCTGGTGCGGTGGATCGAGGCCGGGGACAGGCACAGAGCGTTGCAGGCGTTGTTGATCCCGCCTGAGCCGGCCAGCCCGGGGTTGGCTAAGGATTGGATACAGGCCCTGCCAGACCTGCCCGGTTTTCGCCGGTTCAAGTATCAGGCCCATGCCCAAGCATGGCGGGCCGCGCGTGTCCAAGCCGCCGACTACATCGCGGGGTTGGATGATCCATCTTTGTTCGCCAGTGATTTCCTGGATTACTACTTCCGGCGTGTTGGGCGGGGGCGCGAGGACGCCTATGACTATTTCGTCTACCGCTTCGGGCAGCCGCGCCATTTGGCGGTCCTAGGCTTCGTCAGCCTGATCCAGCGGCCTTCAGCGCCGGTGCTGGAGGTGGGCTGTGGCTGTGGTCACCTTACCTATAGCCTGAGCCTTCAGGCACACGGAAAAACGGTGATTGGAATCGACCACAATTTCTTTGTGCTGTATGTGGCCAAGCGCTGGGTGGCGCCGGAAGCCCAGTACGTAAATTGCAGCGCCGATGTTGGCTTGCCCTTTCGTTCCGACACATTCAGTGACGTGTTTAGCTCGGACGTTTTTCATTACCTGCACGACAAGGCCGGCTGTGTCCGCGAGCTTATGCGCGTGACGCAGCCGCAGGGTCAGATCATGCTGGTGGCCATGCGCAACCGGTTGATGCCGGTGGCCAACGCGGGTGAACCGCTGACCCCACAAGGCTATGCCGATCTGTTTGCAGAGTGGCCTCACCGCCTACTCGTGGACGCCGATATGTTGCAGCGCTATTTGCAGCGGCAAGGCCCAGCGTTGGCAGCTTCGGCCTCACCGAAGCGTTTGGATCAGGCGGCCTTCCTCTCGCTGGTGGCGAGTCATGACGAGACGGTCTTCCGCGACTATGGGGCTTTCACGCACTGGCCGCACGGAGAGGGCAGTCTGCAGATCAACCCACTCTATCAGGCCGAGCCGGCCCAGCCTGCGGGCATCGTTCATCTGCGTCGCCAGTTTCCTTCGGCGTTTTTTGAGGCCGATCACGCGGAAGCCAAAACGTACCTGCCGGAGGCCGTCTGCGTTGACGCGGCGACCTGGTCAGAAATTCAACGCGGGCAGCGTTCGCCCGTCGTGGAGCAACTGATCAGCCAATGTGTGGTGTTGGGCTTGCCCGATAATTTTTATCATACCAATGAGCGCATCGAGCTTACCTCTTCACATGAGCACTGACATCATTCCCTCCGAAACGCGCCGCGCGCTCACGCCCGGCAGCGAAATCCCCGTTGTCCGCATCCGCCCCAGCCGGGGTTGGGCCGCGCTTAATCTGCGCGAGCTGTGGGCCTATCGCGAGCTGCTGGGCTTCTTCGTCTGGCGCGACGTGAAGGTGCGCAACAAGCAAACGGTGCTCGGCGCGGCGTGGGCGGTGCTGCAACCCTTCCTGACGATGG
>JBQTJD010000804.1:0-14429 GCA_052387475.1 Anaerolineales bacterium
TTTAAGAGATAGTCAACGCCTCGGCGAAAGCCGAGGGCTGCAGTGTCGACTCCCGCCATCTCCACAATCAAAACGCCGCTGAACCTCAGCGGCGATTTGATTCCATCATCCGGCGAAGCGAAACCCACTCACGCGCTGCATTGCTTCATGCAAGCGGTCATCGGCCAGACACAGCGAGACCCGAATGTGCCCGCGCCCCGACGGCCCAAAGATGGAGCCGGGCGTCAGGCTGACGCCGGTCGTTTCGAGTAGCGCTGACGTGTAAGCCTCATCATCCACACCCCCAGGCAGCGTTGCCCACACGTAAATGGCGGCGGAAGGAACATCAACGGTCAGCCCCGCGGCCCGCAGCACAGCTACCACCACATCACGGCGACGGCGATAATGGGCATTGCGCTCATCAATCCATGTTTGATCACCGTTGAGGGCGGCGATGGCGGCATCCTGAATGCCCTTGAACATGCCGGAGCTGATGTTGCTGTTGAGGCTGCTCAATGCGGTGATGATGGCGGCATTGCCCGCCGCCACGCCGGTTCGCCAGCCCCCCATGTTGTACGTCTTGGAGAGCGAGTGGAACTCCACCGCCACTTCGCGCGCGCCCGGCGCTTGCAAAATACTCGGCGCACGGTAGCCGTCGTATGTGATTTCTGTGTACGGCGCATCGTGCGCGACGATGAAATTGTGCTTATGCGCGAGCGCGACGACCTCGGCAAAGAACGCGGGCGAGGCCACCGCCCCGGTGGGGTTGTTCGGATAGTTGAGCCACATCACTCGTGTAGCGCGGAGCGTTTCTTCTGGGATGCTAGTCAAATCGGGCAGATAGTGGTTGTGGGCGAGCAGCGGCATGTATACGATGCGCGCGCCCACAAACTGCGCGCCCATCGTATACGGCGCGTAACCAGGGTCGGGCACCAGCACCACTTCGCCCGGATCCACATACGCCAGATGTAGATTGAAGACGCCTTCCTTTGAACCGATCAATCCTAACACCTCCGCGTCGGCGTCCAACTCTACGCCGAAGCGACGACCATACCACTCCGCCCATGCCGTGCGGTATTCCGGGTTGCCGACGTATGATTGATAGCCGTGATGGGTCGGGTTTTCGGCGGAGCGTTGCAGCGCGGCGATGATGTGAGGTGCGGGCGGCAAATCCGGCGAGCCGGCATCCATCCGAATCACATCGATTCCCCGGCGGCGAAGTGCAGCCAGGCGCTGGTTCAGGCCGTGATAAAAGTACGGCGGCAACTGTTCCAATCGTTGAGCGGGTGTAGTCAGGGGTCGTTTCGTCATCGTGCGTTTATTTCCAAATGGGATGGTGCGGCATGATAGCGTGCGCGCGGACGAAGCGCAAACTACCGAGCGTTGTGGGGGAATGTCGCTCTGAGCGGCACACACGATTTCAAACAGACGCGGTGACTGTCGATAGCCTCGATCACTTTCTCCGCCTCACATCACGTGCATCAACTCTCTCAGTGTCTACGCGCAGCTTGTAAACGAATGGTTGGCTCACACTGGCACAAAACTTGCTATTCCCCACTTGAACCGATTTCTAACGGCAAGGATACTGGAACTGACCATGTTGCATCATTCTGCCTTTCAAGATCAACGACACACCGCGACCGCGCATCTCGCGCAGACGATGACGTTTTTGCAGATGTCCACGACTGAACTCGAAACAGCGCTGCTGAAGGAGTTGAACGAAAACCCGGCGCTTGAGTTGGTTGAAGAACTCCGTTGCCCACAGTGCGGCAAACGGCTGGCCCGCCTGCCCTGCCCCACCTGCGCGGCCCCGCGCACGGATGATCAACCCGTGGTTTATCTCTCGCCTCGCCAATCGCTCGGGGACCGCTCGCGCGCTGACAACGGCGAAAGCAGCGACGACATCGAGGTACGCCTGCGCGAGCGATTGGATGAATATATCCTGCGGCAAATCGCCCCGGCATTGGAAGTAGCCGAGCGCCCGGTAGCCGCGTATCTGCTCGCGCAATTGGATGAGGATGGGTTGCTGACGGAACCCATTATTGAAATGGCCCAGTATCTGCGAGTTGCGCCCAGCCGCATCGAGCGCGTGCTGAACTTGATCCAGCATTCCGACCCGCCGGGGGTGGGCGCGCAATCGCCGCAACAGTCGTTGCTCATTCAGTTGGAGTCGTTGGCCGAGACGACGCCCGAGGCCCTCCTCACCATCGCCCGCGCCATCATCACCGAACACTTCGAGCCGCTGGCCCGGCGCGACTACGCTCGCATCGCGCGCGCGCTGCAAATCCCCCTCATCCGCGTGACGCAGGCCGCGCAGTTCATCCAGCGCAACCTCACGCCCTATCCGGGCCGCGCCTATTGGGGCGAAGGCAAGCAGCCCTATGCGGATGAAGTCACGTACAAAGACCCCGATATCTCCATCACCCAACTCCGCAAGCAGCCCAACGGCTCACAAGCGAGTGGCTCGCTCATGGTCGAGATCATCGCCCCACTATCGGGCTGGTTGCGCGTCAATCCGGAACTCAAAGCCGCCCTGGCACAGTGTCCCGAGGAGGGCGAGCGCGAAAAGTGGGTGCAAGCGGTGGAACGCGCCGGGCTGATTGCGAAATGCTTGCAACAGCGCAACCACACCCTGCGACGGCTGATGGAGATGATCGCCACCGAACAGCGTGCTTTCATCCTCGGCGGTGACGGCGACCTGCGGCCCTTCACCCGTTCACGCGTGGCCAAAGAGTTAGGCGTTCACGAGTCTACGATCTCGCGCGCCGTCGCCGGCAAATCCATTGCGCTGCCCAACGGCCGCATTGTGCCACTCTCCAAATTTTTTGATCGCAGCCTCTCGGTGCGCGACCGCGTGCGCAACATCATCGAAGCCGAGAATCGCCCGCTGACCGACGACGAAATCGCCGCGCGCCTGGCGGACGATGGCTTGCAGGTGGCGCGCCGCACCGTCGCCAAGTATCGCAACATGCTCGGCATCCTGCCCGCCAATCTGCGTGGCGCGGCCAAAGGCAACGGTCGCGCGAACGATCATTTGCCAATGCCTATGCCCGTCGCTCAAGCACCCATCGCCATAATGCCATGACCGCCACTCGCCTCGGAAGTTTGCCCCTTTCACTGCGGACGTTGTTCGGAACTCCGCGCGCGTCGGTCTCACGCTTTCAGCACGTGCTGGAGCAAATTCCGGGCGCGGCGTTCATGATGAACCCACGCACCGGCCAATTCATCGCCGTGAACTCGCGCGCCACCGGCCTCACCGGCCGCACGCGCGACGAGTTGCTCAACCGCGCGCTGGCTGAAGTCATCGCCGAGCCGGAGACCTTGGCCCAGTTCCACAACATCGAGGTGGGCAATCAGCGCCAGTTGTTCGATGTCGCCATCCGCACGCTGGGCGGACAAATCATCAAAGCTGATGTGCGTCTCTCGGCGTTTGAAGAGGGCAACGATGTGATTGCAGTGGCGGTGGTCACACCGGCGGAGGAGCGCCTTGCCGCCGATGTTGAGCGCAGCCGCAACGCCCACGTGCTCGAGCACTTGCATCTGCTGCTTGATCTTTTCGAATCGCCGACGAATGAGTCCTTGCAGGTCGCGGCGCAGCGCATCGCCGAGATATTTCAGGCCGACGCCGTCGCGCTCTACCGGTGCAGCGCGGATGGCAAAGAGTTGTGGCTGGATTTCGCACAGGGCCCGGATGATGCTTTCCCCCTTACGCTGGACGCGACCGAGTCGACACTGTTCAAAGCGTCCTTCGCCTGGACGGTGGCCCATCGCACGGAGATGCCCATCGCCGCTCGCTTCCGCGCGGTCGGGTGGACGCACGTGCTTGGCCAGCCCATCGGCCATTCGCCCGCGATGGGCGCGCTGGTCATTGCTTACGCCCAGGGCAACGCACCCGCGGCGAATGCCTCGGCGTATCTCGAAGTCGTGGCCCGCCAGATCATGGCCCTCATCCGTCAGATCATGCGGCACGCCCATTTGGTGGCCGCCAACCGTTTGGCCTTCCACCTCACCAATCAACTCTCGGCCATCAATGCCCAAATCGATGAAGCAGTGATCACGCTCAATGCCGCCGGCGAGTTGGACGACCTCAACACCGCCGCCGCGCAACTGTTGGGTTACCGGGCAGAGGAAGTGATCGGCAAATCGTTCGAAGCAATGCTGGCGCTGGATGACGCCTTGCTCCCGGTCTTGCAATCCGTACTCGGCTCAGCCGAGGCGCCGCAATTCGAGAAAGAGGGCAAGATGCATCGCCGCAACGGCGAGGTCTTCCCCGTTATCGCCCGCATGCGACCTCTACCCGAGACCAGTGGCGGCTGCGTCATCGTTCTGCGCGACGTCTCGCACGAACACGCCGAGCGCATCCGGCGCGAGCATCTCGACCATTTGGCCTACGTCGGCGAGTCGTCGCACGCCTTCGCGCACGAAGTCCGCGCACCGCTCAACAATATCTCAGTGGGGGTGCAGTTCCTCGCGGCCCGAATCCCATCCGACGACCCGATGCACCTTCATTTCACGAAAATTCAGGCCGAGTCGGCGCGGCTGTCCGAATTGATGAACAGCATGCTGGGCTGGGCCAAACCGATTGACCCTCAGCTCACGCCGACCGATCTGCCTGCGTTGCTCAATCGGCTCATGCAACGCTGGAACGCCAAAATGCAGCAGCGCAATATCACTCGCGCTTTTGCGGCGGAGGCCGAGTGCCCGCCGGTGCTGGCGGATGCGATTTTGCTTGAGCGCGTCTTTGTGAACTTGATCGAGAATGCCTTGCAAGCGATGGCGGCGGGTGGGCACTTGACCGTGACCCTGCGCACAACCGATCGTGGCGCGCATGGCTGCGTGGTCGAAGTGCGCATCGCCGATACCGGCCCCGGCATCCCCGAAGAAATTCGCAAACGTATCTTCGAGCCGTACTTCACCACCCGGGCCGATGGCACCGGCCTCGGCCTGCCCATCTGCAAACGCATCGTCACCGTCCATCACGGCGCCATCAATTGCGAGAGCTTCCCCGGCACTGGGACGATCTTCACCGTGACACTACCCGTACACCTGCCCGCAACCCTGCACGATGACGGCGCGCCCCCAGGAGATTAGCCAATGAACGCTTCCATCCTCGTGGTTGACGACGACGAAACCGCCCTGTCCTTTCTCACGCCCCTGCTACGCGATAACGGCTATGACGTGCGCAGCGTGACCAGTCTGAAAGCGGCCAATGAGTCCATCAACCGCGGCGAGGCCGACATCATGGTGCTCGACGTGCAACTGCCCGATGGCTATGGCCCGAGCCTGCTCGAACGCATCCAACAGGATAACCTCCGCATCCCCGTCATCATGCTCACGGGCTACGGCGATATTGAGACGGCGGTTGAGACGATGAAGCTCGGCGCAGCGGATTTCATCCAGAAGCCGGTGGACATCACCAAACTACGCAAAGCGGTGGATAAGGCCGCCGAGCAAGTGGCGTTGTTCCGCGAACTGACGCATCTGCGCAACGCGCGCTTGCCACAGGATGCCTGGGTGTTTGGCGAGACGCCGGTGATGAAGAAGCTGCTTGAAGATATGACGCGCGTGGCCCCCTCGAATGCCACCGCGCTGATCACCGGCGAGAGCGGCACCGGCAAAGAAGTGATGGCCGGCATGCTGCACAAGATGAGCAAGCGCGCGGCCAAGCCCTATATCCCCGTGAACTGCGCCAACTTTAGTGACACGCTGCTCGAATCCGAATTGTTTGGCTACGAGGCCGGCGCCTTCACCGGCGCGGCCAAGAAGAAAGATGGCCTCATCGTCACCGCCGATGGCGGCACGTTGTTCCTCGATGAAATTTCAACGATGAAGTACGACTTGCAGGCCAAGATGCTGCGGGTGTTGGAAGAGCGTTCCATCCGCCGGCTCGGCGGCAACATAGAAACGAAGGTCGATGTCCGCATCGTCGCCGCCACCAACCGCGATTTGCTGGAGATGGTGGGCAAGGGTGAGTTCCGCGAAGACCTGTTCCACCGGCTCAACGTGGTGGAGTTTCGACTGCCGCCGCTGCGAGAGCGTGAGGAGGACATCCCTGCGCTGGCTGGCTTCTTCGTGCAGAAATATAACCGCGAGATGGGCCGCAGCGTGCAGGGAGTCAACCCCGCCGCGCTTAAAGTGCTCAAAGCGTACCGCTGGCCTGGCAACATCCGCCAACTCCGCAACGCCGTCGAACGCGCCATGCTCTTTGCCGATGGTGACATGCTGGAGGTTGGACACTTCGCCCTCGACGCCCGTTAGAGTTTCGCGCCAAGACGCAAAGCCGCAAAACATTCACTACGTGCTTGGCGTCTTGTGCGTCTTAGCGCGAGACCGTAGTTTGGCATTGTTTGTGCAGTACATTCCATAGCTCGCAACGGAAACCCACTATGGAACTCGCCCAAGCCACCGACATCTACGCCTATCACCTCGGCTCGCTCATCGGCAATCTGCACAGTTTGGAAGTATTGTTGCGCATCGCCATCGCCAGCCCGGGCGAAGCGACGGCGAGTATTGGTGAAGTGGTGGACGCAAACTCCATCCGCCAGCCGATCCGCTTGCATGTCCTCATCGAGCAGTACAACGCCAAAGTCTCCCAAACGCATCCGCGCCACACGTTTACCCAGATCAGCGAAATCGTGAGTCTCAGCGAGCGACTCGCGCACAGCGTCGTGCATGCCACCTCGGCCAAAGCGCCGCTGCAATTGGTGGAATATGCCCCGCATCCGGAAGCCGGCGGCTCCGCCATCGTCGAGCGCGCATACGAGATGACACCCGAGTGGATGGAGTGCCAACGCGGGCTGGTGTGGAAGGCGATCCAATCGGTGACGGGCTATTTGCGCGAGCGGGGGACAAAACCGCTGCGAAAGTGACGTGTGGCGAGTGAGCTCCGCGTCGGCCAGCGCCTGCCTCGGCAACGGCGGATGTCACCTGCCACCCGTCACTTCAAACCCAAATTCCCCAACGTTTCTCCAGCTCACGGCACACAACTTGCATGGCTTTACTCCAGAATTGAACTCAACTGGAGACCGACCATGCTGGAAACTCTCACCACCGACAACCTGCGCGTCATCATGGGCATGACGTTTTTCGTCACCGGGCTGATCGCCATCAGCGCCGGGATGCTGATGCTCATCATCGGGCCGTACCGCAAAGAAGCCAAAATCATCGCCTCACAGTCGGCCCGCATCAGCCAGAAAGCGTTGACCGACAACATCGCTGGGGTGGTGCAATCGGCGACGACGCTAGTGCAGGCCGTCAACGACCTCATCCGCACCTCATCCGGCAACGCCATTGTCCTCATCGTCGTCGGCGCGCTGTTCGAAGCAGCAGCGTATCGGCTGCTCATCATCGGTGCGTGACGCGTCCGTGACGAGTGACGGGTAACAAGGGAACGTCACCCGTCACTCGCCACCCGTCACCAAAATCACTATGACCCTCACTGAGAAATTGATCACTTCTTTGCCCGAGTCTTTGTGGACCGAGGCCATCCGCCGTTTGAAACTGACGCCGGCGTTGTGGGCGCTGGCAGAGACGGACAACTCCACGCTGGACGCCTTCCGCGTGATCGGGGCCAACGGCAATCCGAACGCACTAAGCGAAGCGACGCGGCCCGCCGCCCTCGGACTCGCGGCGTACTCCGCGCGGCACGCTGAATGTGACGGCAACGCCGAGTTGTGGCTGTTGGCCGAGGGACACGAAATCGTCGGCGGCGCGTATGCGAAGCTGGCAGCGGGTGAAGCGCTGCATCCAGTTGAGGACGCGCTGCCCGCCGCGCTGGCCGCTCGCGCACGCGGCCAGGCTACGACTGAATGGAACACGACCGCAAGTGACGCGCACAATAATCCCGACCAGTGGCGATTGATTGTGCAATATCTGTTCGGGTTGCTGGTTGAGCCGGGTGAGTTTGTCGCAGCGTTGATGGAACACTCGACCGCAACGGCCGCGCTGGCCGCGCACGGGTTGGCCGCCAACTTCGATGCCGAGGCCATCGAGACGTTGTTGACGGACGCCCGCCTAGATCTTCCCGCGCGCCATTGGCTGGTCGGCATCGAAACATTCAAGTCGTTTGGCGAAGGCGAACTCGCGCGACGGCTGGCCCGGCACGCCGCCAACGCTGTTGCTGCCACTGAAGCAACCACACTGGCAGCGACGATTGAACATGCAGCCCTGCTCGCCGCCAGCGAGACGTTTGACGCCGCACACCAGCCGCTGGTCGCCGCATGGCAGGCCGTGCGGCAGGCGCGCACTTCCATCGCAAAGCAATTGGGACGGGTGGCGATGCAGGCCGAGCAATATCACGTAGCCCTCGCCGCCTATCAAGATGGATTGGTCGATGATGCACAAAACGTAGAGTTGATCACGGGCATGGCGCGCGCGATGCTGAAACTGCACGCGCCGGAGGAGGCGTTGGCCGCGCTCGAAAATGTGCGGGCCGCGTTGCGGGCCGATTTGCCCGTCGTGAAGCTGCTCCTCGCGCAGGCGCATTTTGCCCGACGTAATGGCGGCGCGGCGCAAGCCCAACTCGCTGACTTCGATGTGAATGCACTACCAGACGAAGACACTCTGATAGACGCTGCCAAACTTTTCCGGGCCTTGGGCGACAACGGCCAGGCAATTGCGGCGATGACGCGCGCGGCGCAGGTGGCACAGACGAATGCCGGCCATTACCTCACCGCCGCGCAGTGGTTGGCGGAGGCCGGCGACTGGCCTGCCGCACACGCGCTCGCCATCGAGGCCTCCGCCTTCGCCCCACATGAGGCTGCCGTGCGCGAGATGGCCGGCCACACCCTGCTCGAACTTCAGCGGCCCGCTGAGGCGCTGCCGCACTTTCAGGCCGCTGTCGCGTACGAACCGGCGCGACTCACCGCCGGGCTGAGCCTCGCCCGCGCGGCCTTCGGCGCCCACCAGGTTCAACTTGCGCATGAGGCTGCGCTCAACGTCCTCGATCAAAATCCCGACCCTGCGCTTGCAGGTGAGGGGCACATCCTTATGGGCGAGGTGCTCTCGGCCTTGAATGATGAAGACGGCGCGTTCGGGCACTTCTCGCAGGCGAGCACGCTGATGCCCGCCGCGCCCGGCCCGTGGCGCGCGATGGCCCGCCACCACCGCACACATGGCGACGCGGATCGGGCCATCGCCGCGCTCGAGGCTGGACGGCAGGCATTGAAGGTGGCGAACTCAAATGAAGTTGCTCCGCTGCTCAACGATTTGGCGGATGTGTACATCGAGACGAACCGCCGTGAAGATGCGATTGTGGCGTTGAAGGAGGGATGCGCCATTGACAGCGGCTCAGCCGATGCGCACCGCAAGTTGGGATTGCTGCTACGCGGTACGAAGCAACTCAGCGACGCCATTCACGCGTTGCGCCATTGTCTGCGTTTGCGCCCCGGCGATTGGCGCGCGCTATACGAACTCGCGCTCTCGCTCGAAGAGAGCGGGCAATACGCCGAAGCCTGGGCGGCCTATCAACAAGCTGTGCTGGCGCGACCTGAGGAACCTGAGCCGTATTTCGACCTCGGGCGATTCACACTCGAGCATCACGCACGCGGCGAGGTAGATGCGTTGCCGCAAGCTGCGGTCTCCACGCTGAAGGAGGCCGTCGAACGCAACCCGGAAAACGCCGAAGCGCATGCGCTGCTCGCAAAGGCGCTGTATCTCGCGGGCGATGCCAACCTCGCCCTCATCAGTTATCAACGCGCGTTGCATCTGCAACCGACGTGCACCGATTGGTCGCTCGGCCTCGGGCAGGTGTGTCTGCAACTCAACCGCGCCGACATCGCCGTGGCTGCCCTGCAACAGGCGCTGCAACACGCGCCGCACGACCCGGCTGTGCACTTCGCCTTCACCGAGGCGTATGTTCAAAGTCAGTTGTGGCCAAACGCCGCGCGCAGCGCCGAGGCCGCGCTCAAGCTCGACCCGGACAACGTAAAGCTGCAGGCCATGCTGGCACAGGCCTACGGCAACCTCGGCCAGACGGGCAAGGCGGCGCAGACGTGGGAGAAGGCCATCCGCCTCGACCCGCGCGATACCGAACTGAAGTTGTATTACGCCCGCACACTGCTGGCGCTTGACCGCATCGAAGAGGCGCGTAGCGTCCTCGGGCACGCGCTCGCGATCGCGCCCGATTCGGTGGATGTGCATGTCGCGGCGGGTCGCGCATTCATGGAACTCGGCGAAAACGAAATCGCCTACGAGACGTTGACGCACGCGGTGCAACTCGCGCCGCGCGCACCTGAGGCGCACGCCACCTTTGGCGAGGCCGCGCTGCGGACGAGTCGCTTCGACGCCGCGCACGCGGCCTTCATCCGCGCCAGCGAGCTTGACCCGACCCGCGCGGAGTATCTGCGCGACGCCGGTGAGGCGCTGTGGCGTATGGACCGCCTTGCCGCTGCGGTGGCGCTGTGGCAGCGCGCGGTGATGGTGAACCCGAGCGACAAAATCACGCTGGCGCAGTTAGGGATGGCGTTGCTGCGAATGGGGCAGTACGGCGACTCACTCGCCGCGTTGGAGAAGGCCGCCGAGCAGAATCCGCAGGACGCCGCCACCGCGCGGGAAGCAGCCCGCGCTGCGCTCGAACTTGACGAACTTGAGAAGGCTGAGTTGTACCTCGACCGCGCCATCACGTTGATGCCGGGCGACCCCGAGGCGCGCTATCTGCTGGGCCGTGTGTGCGAGACGCTGGGCGATGCCGACAAAGCCCTCGGGCTGTACCGGCAGGCCGCGCGCCTCAACCCCGGCGAGGGCCGCTACATCGCCGCTTCCGCCGAAGTGCTGGTGAAGCTCGGCAACCTCAGCGACGCCACCGCCCTCATGCGTTCCGCCGTCACCGTCAGCCCCGAAAACGCCGAGGTGCAGCAACGCGCGGGCCAGGTGTTCCTCAACGCGCAACAACCGGACGCCGCCGCGCAAGCTTTCACCCGTTGGGCCGAGTTGCGACCGCGCGAAGCGGCCTCCCACCTGGCCCTCGCGCAAGCGTTGACGCAACTGAGCGAGCGGCGCGAGGTCGAAGCGCGCGCGGGTGTGAAGGGCGCCGGTGATTCGGAATTGCACGCACGCCTCACGACGGCGCTACAACAAGCCGCTGCGCTTGGCGCCGACCCGCACGTCATTCGCTTCTGGCTCGGGCGCGCGAAAGCGGTGTTCGGCCAGCCGAAAGACGCGCAGCAATTGCTTGAAGCAATAATCGCTCAGCCGGATGCCTCGGTTCTCACCGGCCCCGATTATTTCCGCGCGCTGGGCAAGGCGTTACGCAAGAGTGGTGATCTGGAAAAGGCACGCGAGGCACTGCAGGCTGCACTGAGCAACGACACGCAACCGGAGATGACGTATATGGAAATGGGACTCGCGCTCGCCGCCGGCAACGATCATCGCGGCGCGGCCGTCGCGCTCAAACGCGCTGTCGCCGCCAACCCGCAATCCGCCGTCGGCCACTTCCATCTCGCCGAGGCCCTGCACGCCCTCGGCGATGCGGATGATGCGGCGTTGGTGCTGCAACGCGCCATCGCCCTCAAGCCCGAAGTGGCCGCGTGGCATTATCGCTTGGCCAAGTGGCTGTGTGACAATGCTCAAGCATTGTCACATTATCAAAAGGCGGCGCAACTCGAGCCGGCCAACGCCGAGTACAACACCGACCTCGCCCGCGCGTTGATGAAGGATGGCGAGGCGGGCGTGGCGGTGCAGTTCTTCAGCCGCGCCACCGATATGAAGGGCAACGACGATGAGTTGTGGACTGAGCGCGGTCAAGCGCACTTCGTCCTCGGCGATTTGGCGAATGCGGCCGATGCGTTCGCGCAAGCGATTGAGCTTGCGCCGGAGAATACGACGGCCCTGCTCGGCGCGGCGCGTGTGAGCGCGGCGACGGGCAACTTGCACGCGGCGTTGAATCAAGCCGAGACGGCCGTGCGGTTCTCATCCGACAATCCACAAGCCCTCATCACCCTGGCCGATGTGCAGGCCGCGCGCGGGGACAACCTTGCGGCGGAGAAGCACTATCACGCCGCCGCGGCCAAATCCGCCGACCCGGCCCCCGCCCTGCTTGCGCTCGGCAAGCTGCACATGGCACAGGGCAAATCGGCGCAGGCTATTGAGGTGCTCAGCCGCGCACTCGAGGCCAGCCCCGAGGCGGATGAAATCCTGGCGACGTTGGGTGAGGCCAAACAATCGAACAACGATTACGCCGGAGCGGTGAAGGCGTACCGCGAAGCCGCCCGCATCGCACCGCGCAATGCCGCGCATTTGCTGCGGTTGGGCAAGGCCTGCCGCGTGCAGGGCCAGCTCGATCAGGCTATCGCGCACCTCATGCAAGCCAAAGACCTCGCGCCGCACAGCGACGATGTGGCCCGCGAAATCGGTTTGGTCTTCGAGGGCCGCAAGCAATTCGACCGCGCGTTGGAGATGTACGAACTCGCCATCCAACACGCACCGCGCAACGCCGCCAACCACACGCGCGCGGGCGTGGCCCTGAAACAACTCAAAGACTACGCCGGCTCGGTGCACGCGCTGGAGAAAGCCGTGGCCCTCGACCCGAAGAACCTCGAGGCCACGCGGCAACTGGCCGCAGTGACTGCGCTCAACATCATCCATGGGCAGGCGGTGCATGCGTAGCAGTCGTCAATGGACAGGCCCCGTATAACCGGATCGAAACACAACGGAGGCTAGCTGAAGTCAGCCTCCCTTGTGTTTCCAATGGGTTATCAAATTTTTATCCGATGTTCACAGATAGACATTTCACACTCTTTCTACCTTGAAGGGGGTTGTTAAGAGCGCAATACTCTCGTCGCTGTCAAATCTGATGCTTCTGCATCACCTCCTCGTGGGACTGGCACGGGAAAGGCAGGTGGTTTTTTCAACTCAATATCCCCATCGCCTTCGGTATGGCCCATTTCAATTTTGAGGAGTTTCCATGTTACCTCTACGCAAACCTCAAGCAGCACTTTGGCATGTTCTGGCACTCGCGGTCCTAATCCTCTCACCCCTGGGCCCGCACACATCCGTCGCGGCACAAGAACCCATCGGCCAGGTCAACGAGGCGGTGCTACAACAACTGGGCATTCCAGTGCCGCAAGGGATCAACCCCACCGATTACAGCTTGCAACTGGCCGAGTACGTGCAGCAGAACGGTCTGCCGCGCTCCGCCGATGACGACCGCGTCGCACCCCAATCCGGGCTGCCCAAGAACCTCAGCGACCAGGCGGCGTATTCAGCAGCCGTAATGACGACGTTGGGTGGGCCCAACACGCAATTCGACGAAGTCACGATGCTGGCCGATTTAGACGGGCGTGAAGATCTGACCGCTGATCACTCCGTCAAAGTGGATGATCGCTCGACCGTCACGACAACCGTGCCGGCTTTTGTAGACTGGGCACTTACGCGCGTCGCGTTTTCGGCGCACACACGCGCCAATGGCTTCACCGAGAACATATTCTATTATGGCGACTCTGTGGGAAACGTGTATGTGGCGATGGATGGAGCGGACTCCGACTTTTCAACGCCCTTAGCCGAGGCCTTCACCGTGTTGAACGTGCCAACGATACTCAATGCATTTGGCACTCTCAATAGCGATGACCAGATCGTCATCACCGGCCTAGGTGTCAACCCGGTGGCCGATCTCAGTTCGTTTGCGCGCGTCAATGGCAGCTATTCGCCCTACGACGGGCAAGTGGGTGAGATCTTGTATGTCGCTTTTTGGGATACGGGTGGCGGATTGCGCTTGGCGACCAACAACCAGTTGGTCCGCAGTGGCGTGCTGGCTTTTCCGATCGCGGATGTGACCAGCCCGGCCAAGGCGCCGCCAGCCATCCAGTCAGAATCCGGATTTCCGGTGACAGTGGGTGGAGCCTTTGGTGTGGCGTACTCCATTTATGGGAATCTGGCCGGTGTGGCGGTGGATGATGACGGCAATGTTTACTTCCAACAAGTAGACTTGCTTCAGTTCACCGGTGCCAACATCGTCAAGCTCACCTCGGTAGATGCGCCGGGCGCGACTGGCAATCAAGACCGATCACTCGCGACCAATGGTATCGGTACGCTCACAACGCTCAACCCCGCCAACGGCAACTACAGCAACATCAGCGGCCCAGCCAATCAGATTACCCGGGTCACAAACTTCTCCGGCACCGCAGCGACCTTTGGCAATATCACCGGTCTAGCCGCCGGGCCGGGCAATATCTTATACGCGTCCATGTCCCGCTCGTTTGTGACCACCGATGACGTAGCGAGCCAGGCGACCGAGGGCTTATTCTCCAATCCCGGGGCGCTCGGCGCGACACCCTCAATGGTCGTTAGCTTCGCCGACAATAGCGGCGCGTTCGACCTGTGCAGTTCCCAGACGATGACGGCCACTGGCACCATCCCCGTGCCCGACAACTTCGCCGATGTCGCGTTGAGCGGCCTCACGAATACGCCGGGCGTCAACAACTTCCGGGTCTTCGTAACCGGCAATGGGCCGGACG
>JBQTJD010000805.1:0-2636 GCA_052387475.1 Anaerolineales bacterium
ACGGCAACAGTGGAGTCGATGGTCGGCATCACCGGGGTCGAGTCGTTCTCCGAGACGCAAGTCGCCGAATATGCGCTGACACCAGGCGCGGCCTTGCCCGACCTCGCGCCGGAAGCGGCCAATGAGCCGCCCACTGCCGATGTGGTTGCGCAACAGCCCGCCGAGGTCACCGGACTGCAACTCGCCGCCATCGGACTGGGGCTCGTCACTGCCATCCTCGCCATCCTCACATGGCTGGCCCGCCGCTAGATTACCCGCCCGGCGAGCCTGACTCCCGCACCGCCCAAATTAAGTTCTGTCCGCGCTGCGGCTACGCCGTCGTTTATCGCCGTGTGCAGGGCGCGGTGCGGCCCGTGTGCCCGGAGTGCCGGCGCGTACACTTCCTCGACCCCAAAGTTGCCGTCGCCATCATCATCGAACGCGAAGATTCTTTGTTGATGATTCAGCGCAGGGGTGATCCGGAGCGCGGCAAGTGGAGTATGCCCGCCGGCTTCGTGGATGCGGGCGAGGATGTGCGCCGGGCCGCGGAGCGCGAGGCCTTTGAGGAGACCGGCCTGCATGTGCGTGTCACTGAACTTCTCGATGTGATCCCCAAAAGCGCGACGAATGAGGGCGCGGATATTTTGATTGTGTACCGCGCTGAGGTAGTGGGCGGCGAAGTGCGCGCGGGCGACGACGCCGACCGGGCCGAGTTCTATCACCGTGACGCGCTACCGAATGAGATCGCGTTCGCGTCAACGCGGCTTGTATTGGAACGTTGGCGCGTCAACGGATTTAGCCGATTACAAAAGGATTGAACGGATGCAATCCCTCCGTTCAATGCGCACATCAATCTGTTCCATCCGTTGATTCACGCCCGGATGAAGTGTAAGGTCTGATATTTCTTCCGCAGCGCCGCCACATCGGCTTCACCTTCTCCGGCTCATCGCCCTTCACTAGCACACGGCACATCAGTTCCGCAATCTCCGGCATCACCTCCGACGTGAAATCCAGCGCGTCAGTTCTATGTGCCGAGCCGCACCGCGTTCCAATCACTCTCAAACCTATCCATTCATAAGCCAGCATGTTGCGCATGATAGCCCCAAACGATTGTTCGCGCCTGGCAAAGGGAGGTAAAGTTAACCGCGAAGACACGAAGCCCTGCGGTTTGAAAAGGAGTTTGAGATGCAACGAGCGCTGAATTGGATCGCGGCTATGGATATCACCCTCACACGCTGGATGGCGCGCTACGGCGTCGTTGCGCTGCGGATCAGCTTGGGCGTGGTGTTCTTTTGGTTCGGCGTGCTCAAGTTCTTCCCCGGCCTCAGCCCGGCTCAGGATCTGGCAACGCGCACGATTGGCATACTGACGTTTGGCCTTGTGCCGCCGAGCGTGAGTATCCCGGTGTTGGCGGCCTGGGAATGCGTCATTGGCCTCGGATTGATCACCGGCTGGTTCATGCGCGCAACGCTGCTGCTGCTCTTTCTGCAAATGCTCGGCACGGTGACGCCGCTGTTCTTCTTCCCCGCCGAAACGTTCACGCGTTTTCCATACGCGCCCACACTCGAAGGCCAATACATCATTAAGAACATCGTGCTGGTCACGGCGGCCCTCGTCCTCGGCGCGACGGTGCGCGGCGGCGACGTGGTGGCCGACCCCGAGATCGCGCGGCTGGCAAAAGGCAACTAACCGCAGAGCGCGCTGAGCACGCCGAGAAAATACTCCGCGCTCTCTGCCTGCTCAGCGGTGAACGGTTGTCGCTGGCGTATACTTGCCGCGTGCCGCCCATCCCCCTGCACGTTCATTCGTATTACTCGTTGCTCGAAGGTGTGACCTCGCCCAAAGCGCTGGCGCAATGCGCGGAGCGCGACGGCCTGACCGCGCTCGCCCTCACTGACCATCACACCCTGACCGGCGCGATAGAGTTTGCGGAAGCGTGCCACGCGGCGCATGTGCGACCGTTGCTCGGCCTGACGTTGGATGTAGACGGTGCGCCGCTAGTTTTTCTCGCGCTGGATGCCGGCGGCTGGGCCAGCCTATGCCGACTCAGCACACTGGTGCATCAAACCGATGCGCGTACGGTGCCGCTCGAGTCGTTCGGGCAACATACCGCTGGACTGATCTGCTTCACCGGCGGCTCAGCCGGGCGATTGAGTCAGTTGGCGCGCAGCGATGAGGCTGCGGCCAACGCATGGCTGGGCGCGCTGCGCGAGTTGTTCGCCGACCGGCTGTACGTGGAATTGCAACGCCACACGACTGAGGACAATGCAACACTCCCCACATTGATACGGCTCGCCGAAGCGAACTCGGTTCCCGTCGTCGCCACCCACTCGGTCTTTTATCTCACGCCCGATCAGGCCCAACTGCAACGCACCCTCACCGCCATCCGCACGACCACACCGGTGAACGCCCTGCGCGCTGAAGACCTCGCGCCGCCGCACGCGCACTGGCTCGCGCCGGATGAGTTCGCCGCGCAGTTTGCCGAGTACCCGCGCGCGCTCCTCGCCACCGAAGAAATCGCCGAGCGCTGCACTTTCCAATTGCCACTGGGCCAGCCGCACTATCCCGAAATCAAGTTGCAGCCCGGGCAGACCGCGCCGCTCGTGTTGTACGAAAAAGCCTATGCCGGTGCGCGTGAGCAGTACGGAGCACTCACG
>JBQTJD010000806.1:0-5967 GCA_052387475.1 Anaerolineales bacterium
GTGACGGCCAAAGTGCTCGGCGAAATCAAGGGCGAGAAAACTTACTCGTTCCGCTATAAAGCCAAAGAGCGCCAGCGTAGCCGCCGGGGCCACCGGCAGATTTACACCAAACTCAAGATTGAGACGATTGAGGGATAACGACCATGGCTCATAAAAAAGGCGCCGGCTCCAGCCGGAATGGGCGCGACAGCAATTCACAGCGCCTCGGCGTGAAGAAATATGGCGGCGAAGCCGTGCGCTCAGGCAACATCCTTGTCCGCCAGCGCGGCACCAAGATCAGGCCCGGCTTGAATGTGATGGTCGGCAAGGATGACACGCTCTTCGCCGTGAGCGATGGCGTGGTGAAGTACGACACGCTGCCGACCGGGCAAAAGAAAGTTAGTGTTTTACCGGCCAACTGAAAGGAAAGGGATTAGGGGTCAGGGATTAAGTAATCCCTGACCCCTAATCCCTTGAAACGCCTGTTCCGAAGAGTGGCGTGAGTCTCGCCCCGGATCACGACATCGAAGGAACCTCGCCGGCTTACCGGGGCAAGAGGACAGCATGAAGGAAAAAATCCATCCCAAGTATCACGCCGAAGCCAAGATCATTTGCGCCTGCGGCAACACGTGGACGACCGGCTCAACCCGGGGTGAAATCCACACTGATGTGTGTTACAAATGCCACCCGTTCTTCACCGGTGAGCAACGGATTGTGGACACCGAAGGCCAGGTAGATCGCTTCTACAAGAAGCTCGAGGCCCGCACGCAGTACCAGCAACAGCAAACAGCGCGCGAGACAGCCAAAGTATCCGTCGATCAATCGATCAGCGGCCTCGGCCTCGACGAGCGCGTGGTAAGCGCGTTGAGCGCGGCCGGGCTCAACACCGTGACCGAAGTGCTTGAGCAGCTCAAGGGCGGCGATGATGCGTTGCTGGCCGTAGACGGCATGGGCCGCAAGAATCTTATTGATGTGAAGAAGCGTCTACGGGCACGCGGCTTTTTGAGGGAAGAGGGCGAAGGCGAGGGCGCACAATAGCGCGCGCATAATTGCGCACGTCACGGCGTTGGTGACGCTTTCACGGCAGATGCTCCGAAAGGACATCTGCTTTTTTTATCAACGGATTGAGCGGATATAATGCGGATTGAGCGAAGCCTCAGCAACTTCCGATTAATCTGCTTTTGCAATCGGTTCAATCCGTTGACCAGGCCCCAGCCTCGGGAGATTTACATTGCATGAAACACACTAACGGCTCGATTGAAGTAATTACCGGCTCGATGTTCAGCGGCAAGACGGAGGAACTCATCCGCCGCCTGCGCCGCGCCCGCATCGCCAAACAAAACCTGCAAGTCTTCAAGCCCATCATTGACAACCGCTACGCCGTCGAGAAAGTTAAATCGCACGCCGGCAGCGAATTTGAAGCGACGCCGGTCGCGCACGTGGCGGAGATTCTGCCCCTAGTGAAAGCGGAGACAACGGTCGTGGCGCTCGACGAGGCGCAGTTCTTCGAGCCGGAGATCGTGGATGTGGCGCGCGCGTTGGCAGCGCATGGTGTACGGGTCATCGTGGCCGGGCTGGATCAGGACTTTCGCGGCGAGCCCTTCGGCGCCATGCCCGATTTCTTCTCGTTGGCCGAGAGCGTGGATAAGCTGCATGCCATCTGCGCCGTGTGCGGCGGCGAAGCCTCCCGCACGCAGCGGCTGATCAATGGCGACCCGGCTTCTTACGACGATCCTGTGGTCGTGGTCGGCGCGAGCGAGATGTACGAAGCTCGTTGTCGCGAGCACCACATCGTTTTGCAAAAGCCCATCGAAGCGACTGCCCTCCAGCCGTTGCCAGCCGGTCAGCCTGCCATGCTGGCCGGCATCCTCATTGGCGAAGACCAGTTGAAGATCCGCATCAAGGAACTCGGCGCGCAGATCAGCCGCGACTATGAGGGCAAAGATCTGATGCTGTTGTGCATCCTGCGCGGGGCGGTGATGTTTCTGACCGACCTGATGCGTCACTTGACCGTGACTCCCGTGGTGGATTTCATGGCCCTTAGCTCGTACGAGCCGGGCGCACGCAAATCTTCCGGGCGCGTCCGCATCGCGATGGACGTGGTGCAGGACATGCAAGACCGGCACGTGTTGGTCGTCGAAGACATCGTCGATACCGGCCACACGATTGCGAAAGTGATGGATTTGCTGGCCGCACGCAAACCGGCCTCGCTCAAAATCTGCACGCTGCTGGATAAAGCCGAGCGCCGCGAGACCTCGGTGCCCATCGATTACGTCGGCTTCACCATCCCCAATCACTTCGTCGTTGGCTATGGCCTGGACGTGGACGAATACTATCGACACTTGCCATACATTGGGATTGTGAAACCAGGTTTTCAATTCGGAGTACCTCCGAACGGCCCAACGGCCTAAAGAAAAGGGAAGCGCGCCATTCCCGCACAGACCGTCCCTTCCAATAGCCGCCAAACTGCTTTTGAAGTTGGCCTCTATTCCTTTGTCGAGCGCACGCCGGATCCCCTGACTGGGCAATTGATCGGCGCCGCTCAGCGTCTGCAAAACCTGATCGAAACCATCGAGTTGGCCGACCAGGTTGGCCTGGATGTCTTCGGGATCGGCGAGCACCACCGTCCTGATTTCATTTCATCGTCGCCGGCCGTCATCCTCGCCATGGCCGCCGCTCGCACCAAGTCCATCCGCCTGACCAGCGCCGTGACTGTCCTCAGTTCGGATGATCCGGTGCGGGTCTTTCAGGACTTTGCCACGTTGGACTTGCTCTCGCACGGTCGCGCCGAGATCATGGCCGGGCGTGGCTCCTTTATCGAATCGGTCCCGCTTTTCGGGTATGACTTGAAGGACTACAATGAACTGTTCGCGGAGAAACTGGGTTTACTCTTGAAATTGCGCGAGTCCGAACGGATTACGTGGTCGGGCAAGCATCGGCCCGCGTTGGATGATCTGGGCGTTTATCCGCGCCCGTTCCAGCAACCGCTCCCGGTTTGGATTGCGGTCGGCGGCACCCCTGAGTCGGTGGTGCGCGCGGGCACGCTCGGTTTGCCCATGGCCCTCGCCATCATCGGCGGCCTGCCCGAGCGCTTTACACCTCTCGTCGAGCTATACCGCGAAGCGGCCCGCCGCGCCGGGCACGATCCCGCCCAACTGCCGTTGAGCATTAACTCGCACGGCTTCATCGCCGATGACTCACAACAAGCAGCGGATGATTACTTTCCTTCATTCGCCCTAATGATGAATAAGATCGGACGCGAGCGCGGCTGGAGCGCGATCACACGCGCCCAATTCGAAGCCTCGCGGACTTTGCGCGGCGCCGACTTCGTGGGCAACCCCGACGAAATCATCGAAAAGATTCTGTTCCAACATGAACTGTTCGGTCATCAACGGGTGCTGCTGCAACTGGGCATCGGGACAATCGCTCACGAGAAAGTGATGCGCGCCATTGAACTGCTTGGCACGCGTATCGCCCCGGTAGTGCGCGCCGAGATTCAATCGCGCACTACCTCGGTCGCATGACACTATCGCTCACCGAATACGCCGGTCGCTGGGTCGCGCTGGTGCGCGATGAAGTCATCGCCGTGGGTGCGAGCGCCGACGAGGCCCGTGCGAGCGCGCAACTCTCTCAGCCCAAAGCCCAGCCGCAGGTCATCTTCGTGCCAGAGCCTTTCGATTACGAACTGCCCGAACTCATCGCCGCCGTGCGGCAGGCGGTCCCCAATCCCGAACATGTTTGGCTGGTAGGCGGTACGGTGCGTGATGTGATGCTCAACCGCCGCGCGCACGATGTGGATTTCGCGGTGGACGGCAATGGAGTGGCCGTGGCGCGTGTGGTAGCCGATACGCTCCGTGGAGCGTTTTACCCGCTGGACGCCGAGCGCGGCACCGGGCGTGTCATCGTGCGTGACCCGGAGGGCTTCATCCAAACGCTGGATTTTGCGACGCTGCGCGGCCCCGACATCTACGCCGACCTCGCCGCCCGCGATTTCACCCTCAATGCGTTGGCCGTGCCATTGGGGTCCACTGACACACTCATTGATCCGCTGCATGGCCAACAAGATTTGCGCGCCAAGGTGATCCGCGCGTGCTCGCCCACCGCCATCGCCGATGATTCGTTGCGCAGTCTGCGGGCGGTGCGGCATGCGGCCGAACTCAACTTTCGCATCGACAAGGACACGCGCGCGGCCATCAAAGCCGAGGCGGCTGCACTCGGGCGTGTCTCACCGGAGCGTGTCCGCGATGAATTCATCCGCTGCCTCGGCGGCCCGCAACCCGCCGCGAGCGTGCGTGCGCTCGACCTGCTTGGTTTGCTCACCCATATCGTGCCGGAGTTGGAGACACTGAAGGGCGTCACCCAATCGCCGCCGCACACGCTCGATGTGTGGGAACACACGCTGGCCGTCGTCACGCGGCTGGAGGAAGTCCTCCGTATCCTCGGCTTGCGACATGACGTAGACGCGGCTTCCGATCTTATCCTCGGCCTCGTCTCATTGCGGCTGGGGCGCTATCGCCAGCAGTTCAACGAGCATCTTTCGACTGCGCTTTCAAGCGAACGGCCGACGCACTGGGTGCTGATGCTGGCCGCCCTGCTGCACGATGCCGCCAAGCCGCAAACGCTCAGCGTCGAGGCCGATGGCCGCATCCGTTTCCTCAACCACGAAAACCTCAGCGCCGATCTAACCGAAACGGTGATGACGCGCTTGCGCTTTAGCAGCGACGAGATTACACACGCGCAAACCATCGTGGCGAACCACATGCGCCCGCGCCAGCTTTCTCGGGAGGGTGAACCCTCGGCGCGCGCGGTCTACCGCTACTGGCGTGACACCAGCGCAGCGGGCGTGGACATCGTGCTGCTGTCCCTGGCTGACTATCTCGGCAAATTTGGGGGCAGCCCGCCGCCGCAGGATGAATGGGCGCAGCACCTCGCCGGCTGCTTTCGCTTGCTCGAAGCCTATTTCGAGAAGCGCGCCGTGAACGTTGCGCCGCCCGCGCTGCTCAATGGCAACGATCTCATGAATGAATTGGGATTGAAGCCCGGCCCGGAGTTGGGCCGTTTGCTGGAAGCGGTGCGCGAGGCGCAGGCCGCCGGGGAAGTCACCGACCGCGCGGAGGCATTACGCTTGGTGCGACAGTTGTTGGGTGTGAACGGAACGTAGGGGCAACCCTTGTGGTTGCCCGCCCTACGGATAGATTTCCGCCAGCACGGGTTCGTAATACGTTCGCGAACGGCCACCGGGACACGAACAACCATCCGGCGGGAGCATCGGCACTTTTTCTTTCGGATACGCGCCTTGCAACGAGTGGCACACCGGGCAGGCCTCATCCGCTATCGCCACGCGGATGAGGCTGACACGATCATTGTTCTTCAAGCGGTCGAGCGCTGCGGCGAGTTCTTTTGCTGTGGGCATATGGGGTTGAGTTGAAAGTTTGAGTGCGGCGGGATTATATCAAAGGCGGCCCCCCTCCCTAGCCCTCCCCCGCGCACAACAACGGCGCGCAGGGGAGGGGACGCTACGTCGCAAAGTCCGGCGTGCCCTCCATCACCGGCTCACGCGTCGGCAACAGGTCACCGGTGAGGATGTCCTCACACAACGAGGCTTCGTCGAACCAGCTCTTCGGCGCGTAGTGGCCCCAGAACGTCGCGCGGCGTGGATCGCTCAGCGTCCACTTGATCGGCTGAAAGTCCGAGTCTGGAATGAGGTAATCACTGGTATATAGCTCGATGCGGTTGCCATCCGGGTCGCGGAGATACAGAAAAAAGGCGTTGCTCAAGCCGTGCCGCCCCGGCCCGCGTTCAATCGCGCCGACCATCCCCGTCGAGGCCAGAATATCACAGGCACGCAGCACGCTGCCCGTATCCTGCAACCACATGCCGATGTGATGCAGCCTTGGGCCGATGCCGTTCATCAGCGCGAGATCGTGCACGTTTTGTTTGCGATGCAGCCACGCCGCCCACAACCGCTCCGGGCCGGGCGGGTCGCTG
>JBQTJD010000807.1:0-4192 GCA_052387475.1 Anaerolineales bacterium
TGTATTCGAGGATAGCCGGAACGGGGTTGCGCTCGGCATCTTCGGGCAGCCAAATGCGTGCTGCGAGGCGCGTGCCGTCGGACATTGGAATCCACACGTGCTCGATTTCACGGATAGTGCGGGGAAAGTCGGGTTTGATGTTCATAGTTCGCAAGACCTAGTGGTGCGATCATGTGCGACGCACTTCCGAAGTGCGTCGCACATCTTGTGTGGTTTCAGATTAAATCTCTCGGCACGCTAAAATCCCATGCTTTGCTGAACACGCGCGTGTTGCCTTCGTAGGCGTTCAACACATTTGTCACCCGAAAGTGGGTGGTGTCGGACGTCATCACGCTTTTCGTTTCCACGCGCGTCTGCCAATCGCCGCGCCCGACGCGGATCATCCATTCGCATGTCACGCTGGCCGAAAGCGGGTCGCCTTCAACGATGCGATAAGTAGTGGTGTCGTCGGTCTCAGACTCCAGCCCGTTGTCATTGGCGGTGATGCGGAAGCCGCCCTCGACATGGTCAACGACCTCGACTACTCCGGTCACCACATCGCGCTGGATGTGGCGACTGCGGCGGGAAGCGCGGAGCGTGTCGCGTTTCAACGGCGGCGCAATCTCCGGCGGCTCGAAGAAGCGCAGCGCGTCGTCCTCCGGTCGCGGCGCGCGCACCGGCAGCGTGGCTGAGCAGCCCTCTGGGAAGATCGTCAACGTCACTGGCTCGGGTGAAGGCCAGGCCTGCGGCCAGTATGTGGGCGAGACCGCGACGCGCCAGCAATGACCAGCAGCGAGGCGATGCCCGAGGGCGTTGAGGCGCACGGTAACGCTGTAGCGCTGGCCGGGTTCGAGCGGGGTTGGGTGCTCGTGACTTTCACGGTGCGTGAGGTTGAGCAGACCCCAGCTCACGCGCGTCGAAGCGCCGGATGGATCAACGTCGCACAACCGCACGGCGACCAGCGCGTTGGGTTTGTCCACGGCGAGGGTAAGCGTGACTTCGGGAAAGCCGAGGACTTCCTGCGGCGCTTCGAGTGGTTCCGAGTCGAAACACAACGCCAAGCCATCTTCCATACGTTGATCGGACGGCATGTCGCCTGGCACACCAAACGGGCACCACGCCCCCGAGTCAAGGCCGTGTGTCTGCGCTCCGGTGATTTGCAGCGGCGATTTCGAGCGCTGGCCGTTCTGGTTCAAGGGCCATTGGCGATTGGAGATTGTCGGCGACGGCCACTCCGGCTCGGCGACCCAGCGGCCCGGCCATTCGGCGTGGTGGGTGGCGGGCGGGTGGCTGTCCTGCATCCACACGCGCAGCAGCGGCTCGTTCATCACGCCGGTATCCACATCCTTGAGCCAGTAATCCCACCAGCGCAGACATTCCTGCATGAAGCCGATGGCCGGGCCGGGGATGCCCTCCACCGGGTAGGCGTGACCCCACGGGCCGATCAGTCCCTTCTTCGGAGAGGTGAGTCCGGCGAGCACGCGCGGGACGGAATTCGTATATGCATCTGCCCAGCCGCCGATCGCGTAGACCGGGCAGGTGATAGCGGGTAGAGACGCCGCCGCTTCGCTTATGCCGGGGCGTCTGTACGTCTCGCAGACGGAGCCATGTTTCCAAAAACTGTCACGGCGTTGATGCGTAAGCCACGCTTCAATGTAGGGTGGAGTTTTCTCCATCCGCTCGAACCACATCTCACGCCAGCGCTCACCGACGAAGCGCGGGTCTGGCGGGCGGGCGTTGAAGGCGAACATGGTCGAGGCCCAGGCCAGCAGGTCGGAGGCCAGCACGCAACCACCCATGTAATGCACGTCATCGTGATAGCGGTCGTCGGTGAAATACAGGGTGATGACGGCCTTGAGCGCGGGCGGCTGGCGCGCCGCGATTTGTAAACCGTTGAAGCCGCCCCACGACTTGCCCATGATGCCGACCCGGCCCGTGCACCACGCTTGCGCGGCGATCCAGGCAATCACTTCCAACGCATCGTCCTGTTCCTGCTTGAGGTACTCATCCAACAGCAGGCCGTCGGAGTCGCCGCTGCCGCGCATATCCACGCGGACACAGGCATAGCCGTGCCCAGCGAAATACGGATGCATGATGGCATCACGAATAACGGTGCCGTCGTTCTTGCGGTAGGGGATGTATTCGAGGATGGCGGGCACGGGAGTCCGCTCGGCATCCCCCGGCAGCCAGAGTCGCGCGGCGAGCCGGGTGCCGTCGGTCAGCGGAATCCACAGGTTCTCAATTTCACGGATAGTGTGCGGGAAGGAGGTTTTGATTTGCATGATGGAGTTCTGCGATCTATTGCAACTTGCCTCGGCCAATGATGGGCCAAACGACCTCAACACGCCCACCGCGCACGCCGTAGAGTTGATCGTGCAGAAACACGGTCGCATCACCGTAGCCGACGATGAAATTAATCCGGTCGCCGATCGTCACTTGCGAGTTTGGCAGGTTGAGTGTGACGGTGAGATGTTCGGCAGAAGCAGCTACGTCTTTGACCGCATTGAGGCCCAGCGGCTCGGGTTTTCCCGCCCACGTCGGGAGCGACTTGAATCCGGCATCACAGATGATGCGGTCCGGTGCGGGGAGGCTGGTCACCTGTGCCTGTACGAACAGCGTGGGCCATGTGTCAATGCCAGCGGCCCGGTAATACGCATCGCCGAAGATCCCACCGCCGGCCTGAATCTCAGTCACGCCCGGCATGCCGGCGGTGATGGTGTGCGTCGCGCTGCCGCCCGCGCTGACGATGTACACCGGCAGACCCGCCTCGCGGCAGAGTTGTGCGGTATCGGTGAGCGCGCGCACCGCCCGCTCAATCGCCGGGCGGCGTGCGGCCAGCGGCTCGGTGGTAGCCGTGTGCCCCTCCCAGCCCATCACGCCGCGATAACGTAAGCCCGGCATAAGCTGCACGAATTGCGACAGCCTGAGAGCTGCTTCGCCGGGCAGCACGCCGGCGCGATCCATGCCGATGTTGACTTCCACGACTACGCCGATTGATACACTGGCGCGTTGTGCGGCTTCACTCAACTCAGCGACGTTGGCCTCACTATCCACCGCCACTGTCACCTCTGCCGAGCGGCACAGTTGGGCGAGCCGCGCGGTCTTGATCGGGCCGACGATTTGATTGGCGATCAGGATGTCCGTGATCCCGGCTGACGCCATCACCTCGGCTTCGCTCAATTTCGCGCACGTCACCCCGATCGCGCCGTGAGTGATCAGACGCTGCGCAATGGCCGGAACCTTGATGCCTTTGGTGTGTGGCCGCCAGTTCACGCCTGCGGCTTTGAAGCGTTGGGCCAGACGAGCCATGTTGCTTTCGAGCATGTCGAGGTCGGTCCACAGACAAGGCGTATCCACTTCGGCGAGGGCGTGACCGATTTCATTCAGCATCAAATCGAGTTCCTACTATTAGTGGCCATTCGTCACACCCGCGAAAGCGGGTGTCCAAGTCACAGAATTGGATTACCGCTTTCGCGGGAATGACAAGCCGTGCACCAACTTGAAACTGGCCTTAGGACGGATATTCCTCACTCCGGATGATGAGTTGATTGATCGGCAAGGACTGGCTTTCGCGCACGCGTTGCCAGAAGTGGCAGGCCACGCGATGGCCCGGCTCGATCTCCTCCAGCGCCGGCGTCTCGATTTTGCAGCGCGCCTCCGCGAACGGACAGCGCGTGTGGAAACGGCAGCCGGGCGGCGGGTTCTTTGGGCTGGGGATTTCATCGGCGAGCAGCAGCCGCCGTTCCGCTTTGCGCTGGCGCGGGTCAGGCTCCGAGATCGAAGACAGCAGCGCCAGCGTGTACGGGTGAGCCGGGGCCTCGAAGATGCGGGCCGTGTCACCGATCTCCATCAGCTTGCCCAGGTACATCACCGCGATGCGATGCGAAAGATAACCGACGACGTTCAGGTTATGAGTGATGATGAGATAGGTCAGCCCCAATTGCCGGGCCAGGTCCTTCATGAGATTCAAAATACTGGCGGCCACCGACACATCGAGGCCCGAGGTCGGCTCATCGGCTACCAGAAACTCCGGGCGCAGCGCCAGCGCGCGCGCGATGCCCACCCGCCGCGCCTGCCCGACGGAGAGTTCATGCGGAAATTTTTCCGCCTGCTCGTCGGAGAGGCCGACCATCTCCAGCAACTGCGGAACGGTGTATTGCTGATCCGGCGGGATGTTGTGGATGGTGTACGGCTCGGTGAGCAGATACGCGAC
>JBQTJD010000808.1:0-7511 GCA_052387475.1 Anaerolineales bacterium
GCGCGGCTGAACTTGTAGGCCGCCGGGTTGCCCTCGCGGCTCACGGCTTCAATCGCCGGCCCGCCCGGATAGGCCAGCCCAAGCAAGCGCGCCACTTTATCAAATGCCTCACCGGCTGCATCATCCAGCGTGCCACCCAACCGCTCGTACTGCCCGTGACTCTTCATCAACACCAATTCGGTGTGCCCGCCCGAGACGATGAGGACGAGCACGGGAAACTCAACCTCCTTCGCGTCCTCGACCAGCCACAGCGAATACACATGCCCTTCGAGGTGATTGACGCCGATGAGCGGCAGACCCCGCCCAAGCGCAAGGCCTTTGGCGACGTTCATCCCGACGACGAGCGAACCGGCGAGGCCCGGCCCGCGCGTCACGGCGATGGCGCCAATGTCGCTCAAGCTGACGTGCGCGTCCTCCAACGCGCGCTGCATCACCAGATAAATGACTTCGATGTGCATACGGGAGGCGACCTCGGGGAATACGCCGCCGTACTGCGCGTGCTGCGCGGCCTGCGAGGCGACGACGCTAGACAGAATCGTGCGCCCATCCGCCACGACCGCGGCAGCGGTTTCATCGCACGAGGTTTCGAGGGCGAGGACTCTGGGCACTACAGAATTCAGGAGTCAGAAATCAGGAATCAGAAGGTCAACGACCCTTCTGTTTTCTGACTCCTGGCTTCTGACCTTTCACCGGTAACACCAAGTCGTAGGGGTATTTCGCCAGCACCTCGAATTTGAGCGTCTTCGGATTGAGCCACACGCTGTCCTCGATGCGCACGCCATAGCCACGTTCGGGATAGTACAGGCCCGGCTCAACCGACATCACCACGCCCGGATCGAGTTTGGCCTCGTTGCCCGCGCGGTCACTGAAGGCTGGGGCTTCGTGTACTTGCAGGCCGATTCCGTGCCCGAGCGAATGCACATAGCCCTCGGTGGTCTCCGGGTTCTTGCGCAGGGTGGCATGCCCGCGCGCTTCGAAGTAGTCGTTGATCAGTGTTTGATAGTGGCTGCACGGCGCGCCGGGCTTGATGGCCTTCATCGCTTGCTTGAACGCGCCGAGCACCGTCTCGTACGTTTCGAGCACTTCGTCGGTGGCGTGGCCCACGCACCATGTGCGCGTGAAATCGTACACGTAACCGCCGCCCGGCTCGGCGGGGAAGATGTCGAAGACGATGGTTTTGCCGAGGGCGATCGGGTCACGCGGGTTGCCACGCGAGTGCGGCACACCGGCATCGCGCCCGATGGCGAAGATGGTTGCGCCCTCCGCATCCACGATCCCCTGCGCCATCAGCAAGCGGTTGATCTGCATCTTCACATCGCCTATGGTGAGCGGCACGCCGTCTTTCTTCACGAGATAGCCGTTGCGGGCGCGGTGCGAGGTGAGGAATTCCTGCACGCCGCCGACCACCGCCGCCGTGCCCTTCGCCACCGCGCGGATGCGTTTCACCTCGTCGGCGTCCTTCGTCGTTCGGGCGAGGTTGAGCACGGTGTCCCCGTATTCGCCGACGATGCGGACGCCGGGGTTGAGTTCTTCGATGGCGCTGAGTAGCGCGTACGCCTCGCCCTGATCGCCGTGCCCGAAGGCGGCGACGGTGCCGCGCACGCCCAACTCCGCGAAGATTTTGCCGAACAGCCGCGCCCGCGCGCGCAGGGCATCGCCCTTTTCTTCTTTCAGGATTTCGACCAGCCGGTACTTCGAGAGATCAATCAAGCGCAGACCGGATTTATTGGCCTCGTCGCGCTCCATCGGGTTGACGATGAGCACCGGCTCTGCGCCGCGCGGCTTGACGAGGATGGTGTGCTCACCGACGTGTACGCCGTTAGCGAGGTAATACATCGGCGGGTTGTTGGCCGCGCCGCCGGTGACGAGCAGCGCATCGTAGTTGCGGTCGGCCATCAGTCGGTCGAGGTCGGATTTCACAGGCGCTCCTTCATTTCACAATGCTCAATGCACAGTGCGCAATTGAGCGTTTGCATTGAGCATTTGTTATTGCAGCCGTTGTTTCAGTTCATCTCTCTGCTTCGTCAGCCGTTGCAGCATCTCGTGCTCGCCAGCCCACTCGGTGTACTCGATGCGTTCATCGAGTTCGGCGTTGTGCAGCTTGCCAAAGAAGATTTCCGAGTCCATGCCGAACTCGTCTTCAAAACGTTTGAGCCGCCGCTTGACCACGGCGATGTTGTCTTCGATGCGGCGCAAGTAAGCCTTGAGCGCGTTCTCGTCCAGGTCATTCGGTAAATCACTCATGTTCCATACTCAAAACGTGATAAGCGAAGCGACTAAGCAAAGCGACGTTCACGCCTCACTTGTTGTACTCCCTGCAATAGCATCGGCTCCTCGTCCGTCGCCACCGTGCGCGGGTCGAGCAGCACCCGCCCCTCGGCCACGCGGGCGATGATGGGCGTGGGCAGCACGCGCAGTTCGGCGGCGAAGGCGTTGGGCGATTTCACGCTGAGGGCCAGCAGCTTCGTCGGCAGAGTTTCGCCCGGCAGGCTGCCGCCGCCCACGGTGGAGTCGCCGGCCACGACCGAGCCATTGCCGAGCGCATCCCGCCACACGTTCGCGCGCCGCTCAATTTCATCCACCGTCAACGCTATCATCCGCCACACTGGCACCTCGCGGGTGGCCTCATCTTTGAGATAGTGCAGCAGCGTAGCTTCGAGCGCGGCTAGGGTGATTTTGTCGGCGCGGATGGCGCGGGCGAGCGGGTGGCGTTTGATTTTCGCGAGCAGTTCGGCTTGGCCGATGATGATGCCGGCCTGCGGCCCGCCGAGCAGCTTGTCCCCGGAGAACGCTGCGACCGCGACGCCCGCTGCCATCGACTCCTGCGGCATCGGTTCGTGAGCGAGGCCGAACTGCGCCGTATCGAGTAACGCGCCCGAGCCGAGATCATCCACCACCGGCAGGCCGAGCGAACACAATTCATCGAGTGAGGGTTCAGTAGTGAAGCCGATGATTTTGAAATTGGAATGATGGGCGCGCAGCACGAGCACGATCTTTGCATCCAGCGCGTCTTTGAAGTCGCGCAGATGCGTGCGGTTGGTCGTGCCGACCTCGACGAGTTTGCAGCCCGATTGCTTCATCACATCCGGCACGCGGAAACCGCCGCCGATTTCGACCAGTTGGCCACGCGAGACCAGCACGCCTTTGCCTTTGGCCAGCGCACTCAGAATCAGCAACAGTGCCGAGGCGCAATTGTTGACGACGAGCGCGGCCTCCGCGCCTGTGAGACGGGTGAGCAGCCGCTCAACGTGCGTAGTGCGCGAGCCGCGTTCACCTGTGCCGAGGTCGTATTCAAGAGTAGAGTAGCTCTGCGCGGCGGATTGTATGGCGGCGAGGGCGGCTTTGGAAAGTGGCGCGCGCCCGAGGTTGGTGTGCAGGAGGACGCCGCTGGCGTTGATGACGGGCCTAAGCGACGACGCCGCTAATGCGGCGAGCGTCGCGGCAGCTTCCGCAACCAACGCTTCCGGGGCGGGCGCCGGCGCCCCGTTGTTACGCAGCGCGGTGCGCGTGCGCTCGAGCGTTTCCCGCAGCACATCGGTCGTCAGCGGGCGTCCGTATTCGGCAATCAACGTCTCTGCTTGCGCCAGCAGTTTTTCGACGGAGGGGAGGTCACGCAGACTCGTCATCGTCCGGTTCCCAGCGGCTGCGGTCGCGCAGGCGCAGGAACCATTCCACGCCGATGAGGGCGATAAGCAGCAAAGCGGCGGTGGCCGAGTTCAGCAGGCGGCTGAGTTGCAGCCAGGCGCAGGTGGCGAAGAAGAAACCGACCCAGAGCGAGGTGCGCAGAATGGCGCCCGGCGGCGTGCCACCGCCAAAACGCCGGCCGAGGTAACGCACGAACGGCACGGCGGTGCCGGTGGCCGCCATCAGCCAGAGCAGATAAAACGCCCACAGCGGCAACGCCCCAAAACGCGGGTCGGTGTTGATGATGACGGTGGCCAATCCGCCCCAGCCGAAAAGGGCCAGCGCCCATGCGGCCAAAGTCACACTCATATCACTCGTAGTCTCTTCACGCACGCGCGCGATTATAGCCCAAAGACATTTCAATCGCATTCGCGTTGGTATCATCACGCGTGATCACCGCAGAGCACGCAGAGGGTGCGGAGAAGAAATTCTCTGCGTACTTCGCGCTCTCCGCGGTGAATATCATTTTGGGCTATGTCGCTCCTGATCGGTTCACAACTCGCCAAATCATTCGGCGCCGAGGATATTTTCGGCGGCGTCACCATCAGCCTGCCGCACGATGCGCGCGTCGCCCTCGTCGGGCCAAATGGCGCGGGCAAGACCACGCTGCTGCGCCTGCTGGCCGGCCTCGATGAGCCTTCGAGTGGCACGGTGCAAGTGGCGAAGGGCGTGCGGATCGGCTACTTGCCACAGGAAGCACGCTTCGACTCTGACAAAACGTTGTGGGATGAGATGCTGACGGCTTTCAGCGCGGTGCGCGAGCGCGAAGCCGAGCTGCGGCAACTCGAACTCGCCATGGCCGATCGGGCACAACATGCGGCGGCGATGGAAAAGTATGGCCCGCTGCAACACCAATTCGAGTTGGATGGCGGCTATGCGTACGAGACCCGCATCAAACAAGTATTGGCCGGCCTCAACTTCGAAGCAGTGGACTATGGCAAGCGGCTGAAAATTTTCTCCGGTGGGCAAAAGACGCGGGCGCTGCTCGCACGCCTGTTGCTTGAAAGCCCCGACCTGCTCATCCTTGACGAACCCACCACTCACCTCGACCTGCATGCCATCGAATGGCTCGAGACCTGGCTCAATGAGTGGCGCGGCGCGGTGCTCATCGTCAGCCATGACCGCTACTTCATGGATCGCGTCGCCCGGCATGTCTGGGCGTTGGAGCATGGGACGCTGACCGAATATCGCGGCAACTATTCGGCGTACATACTGCAACGCGAGGAGCGCCAGGCGCGGCAACAGGCTGAGTTCGCCAGCCAGCAAGCGTTCTTTGCCAAAGAGATGGACTTCATCCGTCGCAATATGGCCGGGCAGAACACGCGCCAGGCCAAAGGGCGCTTGCGGCGATTGGAGCGCGGGTTGCACAATGGCTCCGCTATCGTGCAACCTGTAGAGATGCAGACCATCAGGTTGCGGATGGAGGCCGACTCCCGTTCGGGTGACCGCGTGCTCGAAACGCACGACCTCGCCGTCGGCTACTCGGATAATGGCCGGGTGCTTTTTCGTGCGCCGGATGTATTGCTGTGGCGCGGCGAGTGTGCGGCCCTCATCGGCCCGAATGGTGCAGGCAAGAGCACGTTTCTCAAAACAGTGCTCGGCCAATTGCCGCCGCTGGCGGGCACAGCCAAACTTGGCAGCAACTTGAAGATCGGCTACTTCGCGCAGGCGCATGAGGGGTTGCAACCGGAACGCACCGTCATCGAAGAGATACAGGCCTCACAGGAAATGCCGTCAGGCAAAGCGCGCGACTATGCGGCAAAGTTCCTTTTCACCGGCGATGATGCGTACAAAAAAGTCGCCGTGCTCTCCGGCGGCGAGCGCGGGCGGCTGGCCCTCGCCAAGTTGGCGCTCACTGGAGCAAACTTGCTGCTACTCGATGAGCCAACTAATCACCTCGACATCCCCTCCCAAGAAATTCTCGAAGCTGTGCTGAGCGACTTTGACGGCACCATCCTGCTCGTCTCGCACGACCGCTATTTGATCGATGACCTCGCCACGCAGGTATGGGCGGTGGAGACCGGTGCGCTGGAGATATTCAAAGGCAACTGGAGTGAGTATGTCGAATGGCGCGCGGCGCAAGCGACCGAAGACGAAGGACGAAAGACAACCCCCGAATTCTCCAATCTCCAATCATCCCCAAAAACGATTTCCAAGAATGAAGAGCGCCGTCGCGCCGCGCGGGCGAGCGAGTTGGAGGCGTTGATTGCGACGCTGGAACGACGTAAAGCAGAGGTCACCGCAGCAATGGAGGCGGCAGGCACAGACTTTGCAAAGACCAGGGCATTAGGTGAAGATTATGAGCGCCTGGAAACCGAAATTGCCGCCTGCATGGACGAATGGAGCCAAATCGCTTTATGAGCGCGTGCCGCTCGAGGTCAGATATAATGCTGCGCGTGTTCTCAAGTTCATTGGCGAAAGCATCCTGTATAACGGCTTAGGTTTTGTCATGGCTCAATTGCCGCCAGTCCGGCCCCGCACTCCCCGCCGTCGCAGAGACGCTGCCGTCCCAAGTTGGGGCATGGGCGGCCTCATCGGCTTATTTGTCGTGGCAACAGCGCTCACGACGTACCTAGTCTTCACTGGCGTGCGCGATTTCGTCGCCGGTTGGCAGATCACTGGCGGGGGTGAGGGGCCGGTCATCAGCGGTGAGAGCGGAACCGGCGAGGGTGATGTTTCCGCCGGGCAAGTGGGCGCCACTAGCGGGAGCGGCGCCCCTCAGAAGTGGTCGGGCACTGATCGCGTCACCATCCTGCTGCTCGGCATCGACCGCCGCGTCGGCGATGTGGACACGCGCGCCTTTCGCACCGATACAATGATGATCCTTTCCATCGACCCGGTGGCGAACACGGCGGTGATCCTGTCCATCCCGCGTGATCTGTGGGTGGACATCCCCAGCTTCGGCAATGCCAAAATCACCGAGGCCAACTTCAAGGGCGATGCATTCGACTATCCGGGCGGCGGCACGGCGTTGGCGGCGAAGACGGTGGAAAACAACCTCGGCGTCAGCATCAGCTATGTCGTGCGCATTGACTTCACGGCGTTTGAAACCTTTGTGGATGCGGTTGGCGGCATCAGCCTCGACAACCCGGTGGAGATTGATGACCCGGAGTATCCCGACGGAAATTATGGTTACGATCCGTTCTATCTGCCGGCTGGCCAGCAAACCCTCAATGGGCACGATGCCCTGCGCTACGCGCGCACGCGCCACAACTCCTCCGATGTGGATCGCGCGCAACGCCAACAGCAAGTGGTGATGGCGGTGCGAGAGAAAGTGTTGAGTGGTGATGGCCTGTTGAAGCTACTGGCGCAAGCGCCGGCCCTGTACGACAAACTCAACCAGAGCGTCGAGACCAACCTGTCGTTGGATCAAATGGCGGCTCTGGCCCTGTTGGCGAAGGACATCCCGCGCAGCAACATCACGCAGGCGGTACTGGATTATCGCTATGTTATTGAAGGGGTCGCGCCGGGCGATCCGCCCCAATCGGTGCTTATTCCAAATCAAGACGAGATCCGTGAACTGATCCGCGATCTTTTCCCCGCTTCCGCGCCACTCTCACCGCAGGGCGACCCGGATGACCCGGCGCTGGTGAAAGCCGAAGCCGCGCGGGTGGAGGTGTTGAATGGCTCAGGCAAACCCGGCCTCGCCGGCGAGACGGAGACTTGGCTCAAGATGCAGGGCCTCACCATCGTCAGTGTCGGCAATGCCAACCGGGTCGATTACACCGGTTCGGTCATCGTCACGTTCAACAGCAAACCATATACCGTGCGCGGGCTGCAAAAACGATTCAACGTCGGCACGATCCTCAATAGCACCGAGGCGAACG
>JBQTJD010000809.1:0-3400 GCA_052387475.1 Anaerolineales bacterium
GAGGAAGTCGCGCACGTCGTGCTCATGCTCGCCGACGACGAGGCGCGCGGCATCACCGGGCAGGCCATCAACGTAGATGGCGGGGCAGTGATGTATTGAAGATTTTGGATTTCCGATTGGCGGCAACGGCATTCGGATATTGTCCAAATCTCAGCCTGTCACCCTGAGCGCTGCCGCACGGCCCAGGCATTGAAAAAAAATGTTTCGCGCGAAGGGTCTATCGCTGATCGTCGTCGAGACCCTTCGCGCGATAAGACTCTTGAGATGCAATGCTTCGGCGTACGCGCTCAGGGTGACATCCACGAGGTAAAACTGTGAGCAGTCGTAGCTACGACTTCGATTATTCCGTCGAAAACTCAATCGCAACGATTACGCTGAATCGGCCCGAGGTGCTCAACGCCCTCACGCTTGAGATTTACGCGCAGTTACGTGATCTGTTTGAAGTCTTGCGCTACGATGATACGGTGAAGGCCGTGATTATCACCGGAGCCGGGCGCGGGTTTTGCAGCGGCGGCGATGTGCACAAGATCATCGGCGAGATACTGAAGCGCGACATGCACGGCCATCTCGAGTTCTGCCGCATGACCGGACACCTCATCCGCAACATGCGCCTGTTGCCCAAACCCATCATCGCCGCAGTCAACGGGCTGGCGGCCGGCGCGGGCGCGGTCATCGCACTGGCTTCGGATTTGCGCGTCGTCGCCGATAGCGCGAAGTTTGCCTTCCTTTTCACGCGGGTCGGCCTCACCGGCGCAGATATGGGCGCGGCCTTTCTGCTGCCGCGCGTCGTCGGGCAGGGCCGGGCGATGGAACTGCTGATGCTGGGAGACGACGCGGACGCCGCCGCCGCCGAGCGTTACGGTTTGGCAAACCGCGTCGTGCCAGTCGAGCAAGTGTTACCCACGGCGCACGAACTCGCCGTGCGGCTTGTGGCCGGGCCGACGTATTCCATCGGCATGACGAAGTTGCTGGTGAACAACGAGTGGACGATGGATATCAACGCCGCGCTCGAAGCCGAAGCACAGGCGCAAGCGCTGATGATGATGGGCGAAGATCACCGCGCGTTTTATGAGGCGTTTAAGGAAAAGCAGACGCCGAAGTTTCAGGGAAAGTAAAATAGAGAATTGGAGGATTAGAGAATTCTCCAATCCTCCAATCCTCATGACCCATACCATCAATCCCCCCTCCCTTACTAAGCCCTCCGGATTCTCGCACGGCATCCTCACCGACGGTGGGCGCGTGCTGTTCCTCGCCGGACAAACGGGCATGGATGCGACGGGCCGCATTGTGCACCCTGGTGATTTGGTGGCGCAGTTTGGGCAAGTGCTGAACAACCTCAAAGTGGTGCTCGTCGAAGCCGGCGGCGCCATGGCCGACCTTGTCAAACTCACAATTTTCGTCACGGACAAAAAGCAGTACCGCGACAATCTAAAAGCGCTAGGCGAAGTGTATCGGTCGTTCGTCGGCAAGCACTATCCGACAATGACTTTGGTAGAGGTGAAGAGCCTACTCGACGATGAAGCGATGGTGGAGATTGAGGGCATTGCGGTGATCCCGTTATAAGCAACGCTATTGTCACTCTGAGCGCGAATGAACGGCCTACATCGCAGACGAATGGTTGCGCGCGAAGAGTCTCGCATGGCATAGACGGAGACCCTTCGCGGGCGTTCGCTACTGCGAACGCTGCTCAGGGTGACAGGCAGAGATTTGGACAAACGGACAAATGGATTTTTCTTTGACGGCGGCTCAAACAGAAGTGCAGCAGCGAGCGCGAGAGTTCGCGCAGGGCCGCGTTGCGCCGATGGCGCGTGAGATGGACGAACGCGGGGAGATGCCGCTCTCGCTCGTGCGCGAGATGGCCGAGCTTGGGCTGCTCGGTGGGCCGTTGCCTGCTGAGTACGGCGGTGGCGCGTGGGATGCGGTCTCGCTGGCGCTGTGCTACGAGGAACTGGGTCGCGTCGACTCGTCGGTACGCGGGTTCATGACTGTGCATACCAGCCTCGTCTCACAGTGCATTCTGGCGTGGGGCGCGGAGGCGCAGAAGCAGAGCTATTTGCCCAAACTCATCCAGGGCGAGTGGATTGGGTGTTACTGCCTCACCGAGCCGAACGCCGGCAGCGATGCGGCCAGCATGGAAAGCACCGCGACCGAAGATGGCGACAGCTACGTTCTCAACGGTGAGAAGATTTGGATCACCAACGGCGGCCTCGCGCAACTGGCCCTCGTCTTCTCCAGCGCGGATCGCTCACTGAAACACAAAGGCATTTGCGCGTTTCTTGTGCCGACCGATACGCCGGGCTTCCTCCGTGAAAAGATGCCGGGCAAGGAACTCGGCCACCGTGCCTCGGATCACGCCCACATTCGCTTCGAGGCCATGCGCGTGCCGAAGAGCGCATTGCTCGGCGCACCGGGCGAAGGATTCAAAGTCGCGATGTCGGCGCTTGGCCATGGGCGGCTGGGTGTGGCCGCCGGCGCACTGGGCGTTGCCCAGGCCTGCCTCGACGCTTGCGTGGATTTTGCGCACAACCGGCGGCAGTTCGGGCAACGGATCGGCGACTTTGAAATGATCCAAGCCACCCTCGCCGACATGGCCGCCGACGTGGACGCCGCGCGGATGCTGGTGTACCGCGCGGCATGGCTGAAGGATCAGGGACAAAAGGCCACACGCGAAACCTCTGTCGCGAAGCTGTTTGCGGTGGAGGCGGCGGTGCGCGCCGCGAACGAAGCGGTGCTGCTGCACGGCGGGCGCGGCTATTCGAATGAATATCCCGTGGAACGCTACTATCGCGACATCAAAGGCTTACAGATTTACGAGGGCACGTCGCACATCCAACGCATTGTGATTGCACGCGATCTCATCGGCAAGTAGAGACGCGCCGCGTAAGCGCCGCAACAAAGGTTGCGGCAGCGATGGCGTCTCTACCACCACACAGGAGATGAACCGTGAAGGCCAGTGATCTCCCTCTGTATTACAACGCCGTCAACATCCTCGAACACAACCTCGCCACGCGACCGAACAAGGCGGCGCTGTTCACGCCCGAGCGCGAGTTGACGTTCAGGCAAGCGGCGGATGAGGTCAATCAATTGGGTAACGCGCTCAAGCGGCTCGATGTTCGCATGGGCGAGTACGTCGGCATCCTCTCGCTCGATTGCGCCGAGTGGGCCATCGCGTATTTCGCCTGCATGAAGATCGGCGCGATTGCGGTGGGGATGAACACGCTGCTCAAGCCGCATGAACACGTGTACACGCTCAAGGATTGCCGCGCGCGCGCCCTCATCATCCACAAAGCGCTGCTGCCTGCGCTCAACGAAATCCGCGAGCAATTGGATTTCGTGAAGCACATTATTGTGATCGGCGGCGGGCAGGCGGGCGACCTCGATTACGTGACGCTGATCAAAG
>JBQTJD010000810.1:0-4380 GCA_052387475.1 Anaerolineales bacterium
GGGGCTTGAACGCGCCGCCTGTGTGGGGGCCAACCGCATACAACATATGTGCGCCGGTGTGAAGCGCCAACAAAAATCTTTTTTTATATAGTTATAGTCGCTTAATATAATTCAATTGAGTGGTGACGCTCAAAAAAAAAAGCGGCCCGGAGGCCGCCCCCAAAGGAGCACAACGCTTTACTCGACGGGAGCGGCGCACAATATAGCAGTCAACGGCATAGCGGGCAAGCAGGCTGCACCAACATAACAGCTTATGGCGTTGGGGTGTGCGTGGCTTGCGCGCAGATGCCCTGCTGAGCGGCGAGGGCCTCGGTGATGGGTGGATCAGCCACAATTTGCAAGGCGAGCGTGTATTGCTCCGCCGCGCCACAGGCCTCGCCGGCCACGCTCAATTGTTGGGCGTAATTCACCCGCGCTTCGTAGGTCAGCGCGGTGGTATCTTTGAAGTTCGGCGCGAGCAAAAATAACTGCCCGAAGATGTCCGCCGCCTCGGCCCAATTCACCTCCCAATAGCCCTTGCCCGCCAGGTAAAGCCGTGCCCACGCGCGATAGCTCTTCGCCTCTTCATCCAACGGGCTGAAAGCGGCAGCCTGATCGAGGTCGAAAATCCCGGCCTCCATCTCGTCATCGTTGATACGGGCAATGCCACGATTGCGCAGCGCCGTAAATAGTAGCGCATCCGAACGCACGATCTCATACTTCGGGTCAACGGCATGCAGCAGCGCGATCTGTGCGATGACGCCAGGCCAGTTTTCTTTTTCTGCATATTGTTCGGCGAGGGCCAGCATTTCGGCTGGGCTTTCGCCGCGTGGCGTGACGGCTGGCGCAGGGGTAGCGGCGAGTGCACTGGGTCGCACATTGAGGGCCGATTGCGCCTGCAACAGTTTCTCGGCTGCCCCCGGATATTGCGCATCGCGCTCGAGGATGTAACCAAAACGATCCGCCGCGATGCGGTACCGTTTGGCCTCCAAATCGGCCAGACCCAAATCAAATTGATGTTGCAACTCGGCGGATTGAGTAGCCTGCGCCTGCCGGTCGCGCTGATCCAGCCCGGCGGCGTAGCCGACCCAGGCTGCAATGCCGAGCGCGGCGATGAGCACACCGGCAAAAGCCAGCCCGAGCAGGGTGACAAGCCGGCGTGGGTGACGGCTGTGTGGATGAACCCCCGTCGAGGGCGTAAACGAGTCCTCGGAAGATGACATGGCAACGGAATAGTGGGGAGCGAGACGCGCCCATTATAGCGCCGACTGTGATGCTTTGGCTTATCAAGGTCTCATCTCGAATGAGTGCTTATGATCACTCACTTTTCTTGACGCCAATTTTTGGCCGATGATATGATGCACGCAGTTCAGGCGAAGTAAGCTTTCAAGATAGAAATGCATCTCAAAGGACGATCCGTCCCGTTGCGCCGTTCACGCCGCCGCTCCCCGTGGGCGATCATTGTGTTGCTGTTGCTCATCATCAGCGCGTTGTTGATGCTGGGCTTGCAGATGCAGGGCCGGTTGCCGGTGAGCGACCCGTTTCTGCCGACGGCGACTCCGACACGCAGCCCGGTCTCGTGGGCAGAAGAGGCCAAGACTCAATTCAGCTTCGGCGAGTTTGTGCCTGCCATCGAAGCGTATCGTCAAGCCCTGGCGGTTGATCAAAAGAATGTGGATTATTGGGTCGGGCTGGCGCGGGTGGAGATCTTCGCCGGGCGGTATGCCGAGGCTGTCGAGTCGGCTGAATCCGCGCTGGTGGCCGCGCCGGAGAGCGCCAAGGCCAAGGCCATCTATTCGTGGGCGTTGTGGTACAACGACCGCACCGATGAAGCCCAGGCCGCGGCGGTGCAGGCCATCGCCATCGACGCCAACTACGCCCCGGCGCACGCCTATTACTCCTTCGTCCTCAACAGCACCTTCAACCTCGATCAGGGATTCGGGGAAGCGCAGAAGGCGCTTGAATTAGATCCAGCGCTGATTGAAGCGCATCTGGCCCTCGGTTTCTCGAATGAAGTCGTGGGCAATTATGATGGGGCGATTGAGCGGTACAAGGACGCGCTGGCGATCAATCCCAACATCGTCGAAACGTACCGCAAGATCGCTTTCAACTATCGCGCCAAAGCCGCGCGCGCCACCACCGATGCCGAAGCCAAGGCCGAAATTGAAAATGCGCTGGTGTATTTCAACAAAGCGCTTTCGCTCGATCCGAGCAACGTACTGCCGTATCTCGATTTGAGCCGCACGAATATCCAGATCGACCGGCTGGGCGTCGCGCAGCAGTATCTTGAGCAGGCGCTTGACCTTGAACCGGAGAATGCCATCATCCACGGGCGGCTCGGGCTGCTCTTCTTCAAACGCAAGAATTACGAAAGCGCCGAGCCGGCGCTGAAACTGGCAATTGAGGGCGGCGTGTATTCGTACACCGTTGGTCTGACTCAAACGCAAACAGTAAACGTGGCCCCGCTGCCGCTGGCGGATGGCTCGACGCTGGAGTTCTATTACACCTATGGCAACTTGCTTGCCTTCCTCGGCCAGTGCGAGCCGAACGAAGCCCCGTTCTATTTGCAGAGGGCGCTGGAGTATGAACCGGACAATGAAACGGTGCTTGCCAGTTATGAGGAGAGCGTCAACGGCATCTGCCGGCGCGTGCTGATCGGGGAGACGCTGCCGGAGGGCGCGGGCACGCCGACCGGCACGCCCACCGGCCCACCAACGGCAACGCCGAGGCCGTGAGTTTGGCTCCCGCACGTGGCTGTGTTACCATTCGCGCCACTCACTTTTGATGGAGAAAACGCATGCCCTACGTTGAACGGAACCGTGAAATCAAAAAACGCCGCAACAAGGCGAAGAAGGTCAAGGCGCTGAAGGTGCGGCTGACGGCTGAGCGCGACTCAAAAGTGCGCACGCGGTTGCTGGCGAAGCTGAAGAAGATCAGCCCATTCTCGCCGCTACCGGAAAAGCAGGGGTGAGGGGTTAGGGGTGAGGGATTAGGGATTAAAGAGTCGGGTTCTGACAAGGCCCGACCTTTTTTTTCTGTAACAAGCACTCTGAGCGGAGCGGCGCTGTAGTTGCGCCGCGCAGTCGAAGGGTGCGTACTTAATTCTCACCCCACCCAGCGTGTGGCGAGGAGGCCCACCGCGAAGAGCAGCCCATACAGCAACTCCAGTTGGCCGGTGCCCGCCAGCGCGGCGTTGAGCGGCTTGCCTGTAACGGTAAAGACCGATCGCGCCAGCAGCACCGCGCGCGGCAACGACGCCCACGTGAGCAGCACGCCCGGCGGAGCGACTCCGCTCAACCACATCCCTACCGGCGCGAGGTAGGCCAGCCCGATCAACAGCGCATATTCGATCTGCGCGCCGCGTTGTCCCAATCGCACCGCCAGGGTTCGCTTCCCCGCCGCGCGGTCGGTATCAATATCGCGCAGATTGTTGACGACGATGATGGCTGTGGCGAGTAAACCGATGGGCGCCGCCGCCCACCACGCCAGCGCCGCCGGCGAAGCGCAAAGCGCTTCGCTTAAGCGAACAGTTGCGCCGCTCACAGCGCAACAGTTCGCCGCCTGCACGTAGTAGGTGCCGCATACGGCGACCAAACCGAAAAAGATAAAGACAAAAATGTCGCCCAGCCCGTGGTAGCCGAGCGGGAACGGCCCGCCGGTGTAGGCGAGGCCGGCGAGGATGGACGCCACGCCGATGAGGACGATGGGCCATCCGCCGACCCACACGAGATACAGCCCGACGAGGACGGCCAGCCCGAACGTCGCCCACACCCCCGTGAACACTTGCCCCGGCGTGAGCAGTCCCTCAGCCGTGACCCGCACCGGGCCGAGGCGGTCTTTGGTGTCGGCGCCTTTTTGAAAATCAAAAACATCGTTGGCCAGGTTGGCGCCGATTTGGATGAGCAGTGCGCCGAAGAGCGCGGCCAGCGCCGGCCACAATTGAAACACGCCTCCGTACCACGCGGCCGCCGACCCGACGATGACGGGCGCGGCCGCCGCCGGCAACGTGCGTGGCCGCGCGGCCATCAGCCAGATTTGCAGCGGAGTGGGGCGAGGGGTGGCGGTGTGCATGCGGGGAAGTATATCCAAAACGGGGCACTCACCTCCAAAACTGCCACCATTTCTTCGCGCTGCGTTTCTGCCACCCCGCCAGTTGCTTCCGCACTTGCTCGGCATACGGGCTTTCAATCGCTTCGAAAATCTTGAGCGCGGCCTCGGCGTGGGCGATGGCACGCTCGCGTTCGCCGAGCGAGTTAAGGGCGAGGGCCATATTCCCCAGCGCGTTGCCTTCGCCGCTCCGGTCGCCGATCTCGCGGGCGATGACAAGCTGTTGCTCGTAAAACTCAATGGCCGTGCGGGCGTCGCCGAGAGCGGCGTGGGCGAGGCCGAGATTGCCGAGAT
>JBQTJD010000811.1:0-8933 GCA_052387475.1 Anaerolineales bacterium
CGCCGAGAGAGTAGTAACCGCGCAGTTGGCCGTACAGCGCGTACCCGGAGACCACGACGGTGGTGTACCGCTCGCCGCCATTCGGCGCGGCGCGGCCCTCGACCAACGCGAAATCGGTCAGCCCCTCACCGAGGAGCGCATCACCTTTGAAGACAAGTTGCGCGTACCATTGAGCCATAGGTCAATCGCCCGGCACGCTGCCGACTGTCCCACCGATCGCCGCAGCAGGCTGAGGCGCCATCACCGGCGCATCCATCACACCGGCTTCCACTTCCCCCTTCTCTCCCAGCCCGGCCAGCCAGAAGACGAATGCGACGAGGGCGATGAAGGCTGCCACAATCCCGGCGATGACACGCGCCATGAAATCCATGCTGGGTGTGGCTGCGCCCGCCGACGTATCGCGCATCACGCCGAAAACATGCCAGTCTTCGCGCAGACCGGAGCGGATGTATCCCATCAGGCTCATCAGCATCACCACGCCGACGACGATCAGGATCAGCGCGTACTGGCTGCGAGCCGTCATCTGCCCCCAGCGAATCACACCCATCTCCTGCGCGCCACGCAGCAGCACGATGTCAATAGCGGTGACAAACATCAGACTGGACATGGTGATGAGCCATTGCGCTACGGCGACGTTGCGCAGGAACGGGTTAGCCTGCGTCATCACCACGAACCCATAAAAGCCGAGGATGAAAACCGCGCTGATGACCGTGGCGGCCAAGTACACCAACTGCCCCAGCACGCCCCGGTCAGCGAAGGTCAGCGCGACGGCCACGGCCCCGGCGATGATCTGCGCCACGAGCAGGATGGCCGGCAGAGTAAAGTAAAGGCCTTTGGAAGCATCCAGGTCAAGCGTCTCGGGGTTGAGCGTGAAAAGGCTAAAGGCATACCAACCCAGCACCAGCGCGACCAGCACGTAGGCGACGATCACAATGATCCTGGAGCTGAGGCCCTGGCGGCTGAACGGCACACGCTCGCCCTTGTTGCCGCGCCGGTATAGCAGGAAACTCAGATAAGTGGACACGATGATGAAGTTGATGACCGCATTTTTGGCCGCCATCAATCCCAGGAACTTGAGCGTGGGATGGAACTGCCCGCCGATGATGGCCTGCTCGCTGGGCGATAGCGGCAGGTTGTGCGGCGTGAGCCAGACGGCGAAACAGACAATCAGGACTATATCCAGCCACTTGATATATTGGTTGTAGCGTTCGGCGCCTGGGATGCGGCTCATGCCGCTCCACAGGTAAAAGTTCGCGCCGATAAACAGCGCGCCGATCAGGATGGCCTGGATGATGAACGCCCACGAGAATGTGCCGCCCATCATGTTGTTGCCCATCACCGCGCTGTAGGAATACACCTCGCGGCCCATGTAATACCCGGCGAAGGGCATGGGGATGAGGGACGCCACGCCGATGAAGTTGCCGATGTAACCCATCCAATCGTAGTACGCGCGGGCCTCGGCCGTCTTCGCGTTGAGGAACCGCACCGCCGCATACGCGCCGACGATGAAGCCGCCAAATGCCACGTTGCCGATGAAGCGGTGAATGTTGAGCGGCCCCCAGAGCGCGTTGTTGATCGCCTGCCACAGCGTGCCCGTCCACTCCAGCGTCAGCGGGTTGAGGCCGGTTCCGATCACTTCACTGGTTTCCGAGTTCACCTCGACCACCGGCGGGCTCATCATGTACGTCAGCCACGAATTGGCGATGAGCATGATGAGGACGCCAAAGATGTTGAGCAGCACACCTGTCCACAGGTGCCATTTCTTGTTCTGGCCGGTCAGCCGATCCCATGAGTACAAGTAAAAGTACATGGTGAAGGCCTCGGCAAAGAACAGCAAGCCGTACAACGCGTAGGTCGGGCTAAAGATGTCGGACAGGTGGGACATGAAGCGCGGATACAGCGCGAACAGGCTGAACGCCAGCAGCCCGCCGAACGCGGCCGTTGTCGAGAACGACGCCGCGAGTAGCTTGGTGAAGTCATGGGCCAGTTTGTCGTAGCGCTTCTCGCCCGAGCGGTAGCCGACATACTCGGCGACGAGGGCGAAGATGGGCACGCCTAGCACAAACGCAGCGAACAGCAGATGCAACTGCGCTACCACCCACACCACCAGTCGCGAGTCCAGCCCAAAATACTGGCGATAATCTGGCGGCTCACCGCCCTGCGCGCCGGCTGGCCCGGCCAACACCAGCATCGCCCACAGCGCCAGAGCGACAGCAAGATAAGGGCGCAAGCGGAGCTTGCGTAGGAGAACCGCTCCGCGGTTCTCTCTCGCCGCTGTGCGGCGCGGGCGCAAGCGGTTGAACTTCACCATCCTGGCCTCCTCAAGAAAGACTGAAGACTTGAATAGTCTTCAGTCTTTAGTCTTCAATCTTTACTATTTGAACTCCCCATTCAATGTCGCCGTCTGGCCCGCCTCGACAGTGACGCTCAGCGTCTGTTTGCCCAGTTCGGCATGCCAGACTTCCACCGCGTAGCTGCCTGCGGGAACGTCAGTGAGGGTGAACGAGCCGTCTGCGGCGGTGACGATAGCGTATGGGTGATCCACCACGACAAATGTCGCGTTCATCCACTTGTGTACGTCACAGCCCACCGGGATGACCTCCGGCACGCTGAACGGATCAAGCTTCAATTCCTTCTGCGTCCCCGGCTGGGCCTTGTTGATCGGCGCATTGTCGAACGGCGTGGTCTTGATGTTATGCAGCACCCCGTCATCATTCAGCACCGTCACCGCCGCCCCGACCGGGACGACGACGACCGACGGGATGTACACGCAAGCCTTCTGGTCGAGCACGAAATTGTTCCCTAGTGCGTCGAGCGGTTTGCCGGACTTGATATCGGTGAGGCGGACGACAGCGTTAGCCAGCCCACCTGAGGCATCGGTCTGAACTTTGACGACCTCGACCTCGTTGCCGCACACTGCCTGGTCTTTGTCCACTGCCACTTTCTCGGGCGCGACGGCCGCACCCGAATAAGTGATCTTGCCGGAGATGGTACCGCCGCCGGAGACCGGGCCGCCCTGATAGCCAGCCGCCGCCGGTGGCTGCGTCGCCGCGGCGGGCGGCTGCGTGGCTGCGGGAGGCGGGGTCGTCGCAGCGGCGCCACCGCATGCGGCCAGCAGGCTGAGGATTGCTAACGAAGAAATCAGGGTCAAGATACGCTTCATAGTTTTCTCCAATCAACGAAGTTTCAAGAAATCACGCAGGTGCCACAGGTAAAAGCCCAACATCCCAGCTGCCAACCCGGAGATGACGCCCATAATCAACGTCGCGCCATCCCCGGTCGTTCTGAAATCTGTGAACTGCCGCAGCGTAAAGCCGAGGCAAAAGAGGATCGCCGTTGTGATGAGAAGTCTGTGGAATGCAATAAGTGACATTTCAAGTGACCGGTGGCAAGTGGCAAGTGACTGGTGCGTCGCGGATGCGTCACCCGTCACTCGGCACTCGTCACCTCCGTCTCCGCCTCACCGACCACACCACCCATCCTTCCACCAATGCCGTTGCCAGCGCCGCCACTGGAACACAGGCGTAGTTGATCGGCGGCACGGGCTGTTCGAGATAGATCAGATACCACGACGAGATCGCCCCGGCAGCGCCCTGCTCACCACGCCAGCCATCCCAGGCCAGGAGGGCAATGGGGATGAACCGGCCGGGCCGAAAGCGAAGATCCTCCGAGTCGCCGGTGGACAGCGGACGCCGCACGAACAGCACGTACTCGCCATCCGCGAACGAGGCCGTACCCTGCAGGTTTTGCGTCGCCTGCGCCTCGACCGCGCCCGCACCCCGTCCGTTGCGCTCCTCCATCGCGCTCGTCGCCGCACTCCACTGCCACAGGTTTACCGGATGCGCCGCATCACCCATCACGAAATAGGGACGCTCGTCGCCGTCCGCCAACTGTGCGGGGAACTGCACGGCCAGCGCATCGGCGGGCTTTCCATCAGCGCCTTTGTCTTCAAAACGATCATGCCATCTCAGCAAAAGGGCCAGTTCGCTCTGATTGTACAACGCTCGAACCCACATGCCTTTGACCGAGGGCGTGTAGTTGCGCGGCTCGCGCATGATCTGCCCGACAAGCGGATAGAAATACTCGGTCGCCCGCTGCCACTCCGCCGCGTTCGCGTCCTCAGGAATGGCGCCCTCTACGCGGAAGGCGGTGATGGAGGCCTGCGGCTCAGGAGCCGCATCCGGCGAAAGCGAGTCCACGTAGTTCGCCAGGTCCCAAACCTGCTCATCCGAAAGTACATCAGCGTACGAGGGCATCGGGCTGCCGGTGAGGCCGGTCTTCAGGCGCATGTAGATGTCGTCCGGCGTCGGCCCGCCTCGGAACAACCACGCCATCGCCAGATCGGCGGGCACGATCACGTTGCCGAGGTCGTCGGTCAACTCGTCGGCACTTGGCCCATCACCGCGACCAGCATTGCCGTGACACTTCGCGCACTCGGCCTGCTGGCCGGTGAAGAGCTCTTTGCCGCGCGCGATGCTCTCCGCGCTGGAGACAACTTTGGCCGCTACCGCAACCGATTGGGGAGTTTCGCGCTCAAAGCGCCGGGCAAAGCTTTTGAGGTATTGGGCCACTTCGGCGATCTCTTCATCGGTCAAGATGTCTTTCCACCCCGGCATCGTCGTGCCGGGCATGCCGTCAGCGATGACCTGGATCAAGTCCTGGTCACTGGGCAGCTGGCCGGAGGCGGTGGTGCGGATTTTATACCAACCGCGCCGGAAGTCACGCGGCTTCGGGTCGAGGCTGGCCGCTGCGGGGCCATTGCCGTCGCCCTCCGCACCGTGGCAGACCTCGCAGCGCTCGGCGTAAATTGCCTGCCCATTGGCTGCCTGCGCTGGAGAGGAGGCGCGCGTGGGTTGCGCGCCGGCAAGAGCGAGGGCGGCTGTGAGGCCAAGAACTGTAATGACGAGGGCGAGGCTGATGCGTGTGCGACTCATGGTTGGCCTGGCTGAAGCTGATCTACTCCGCCCCCGCCTCACGCGGGTGTTGGTCCGTCGCGTCGTACAGATACAGAATAACTTGCCAGATTTCAGCCTCGGTCAGCGTGCCCTCCCAAGCGGGCATGGCGCTGTTCCAGCCTTTGCCCTCGGTCGGTAGGTTGGGGCCGCCTTTGGCGATGCGCCAGAAGACATAGCCCTCCTGCAGTTGCGCGATGGTGCCCGCGTCGGTGAAATCCGCCGGGCGCGGGTTGAGCGAGTCGGCGAAAAGCCCGTCGCCCTTCAGCGCGTCGCCATGGCAGAGCACGCAACGCTGGCCATAGATGTTTTTGCCGGCGGCCAGCGCGGTCGGGTCAGGCGCCCCACCCGCACTGCGGAGAGGATTGACCACCGTCTGTAAATCAATCGTCTCGCCGCCAAACGTGATCGAGGCCGGTGGGGCGGGATGGATGGAACGCAACTCTGCCGGCGCCTCCACCCTCGGTGTGACGCGCTGATACACATCCCACGCGACCAGCGCAGGGATGATCAAGAGCACCGCCCAGCGCAGGCCCACCAGCCACTTGCGTTCGCGCTCCACGAGGAGCGTGATGAGGGGCGCTTTGAACTCATCCCACCACGCATTGCTGGCCGAGACCCACACCAGGATGGCGGCGGTGGTGATACCCATGTACAAGATGAGCAGGCTAGCAGGGATAGGCGGCTGGATGCCGAAGCGATAGATGACAAACGCGAGCAGCCAGACCAGGATGGCCTGTGTGAATTTATGGCGGAGAGGTGTCAGGACTGAACTCATTGCTTTGCGTTAATGGGCGACCGGCGTACGGCCCTGCCGTTCGCTTAACCGACGCGCCTAAACTCAAGCGGCGCGCTTCGCCGTCGCCCCGACTTATTTTTGCGTTGCCAGAAAGCTCACCAGTGTCTCCAACTGCTTGGCCGTGAATCGTTCACCGAAGTTTGGTGGCATCACGCTCGGGTTGGCGCATGGGATCGTTCCACCTTCCACGGTGGGGCAGTCCTTCGTGATCACGGCGTTTGGATCGAGAACCGATTGCCGGATCTCTTCGGAGCTTAAACGCGCACCTGTCGTAGACAGCTCCGGGCCGACCTTGCCAATCGCGTTGGTCGCCGCCAGCGTGTGACAGGCGAAGCAACCCGCTTCTGTGAAAAGCTCCTCACCGGTGAGGCCCGTAAACTCCGGGCCGCCGCTCGCGCTGCCCGGCGCGAGGTCCGCCGCCGTCACACTCACGGTGACCTGGCCGCCCAAGCTTTGCAGGAAGGCGATGGCGGCCTTTTGCTCGGCAGATGAAAGCCGGCGGTCGAGGCCCATGCCCGCCATCAAGCAGTCGTAGCCTTCGACGAGGTAAGAACACGGGTCGAGGAGCGACTTGCGTAGGTAGACCTCCGCGCTTTCGCCCGGGACGCGGTTGGCCGCGCGGGCACCGGTCCCCTGCAGATCGGGCGCGCGCGGCCCGGCCTCGCCCAGCCCATGACAGGTGAGGCAGCCGCCTTTCTCGCCGACGACGATCTGCCGGCCGACTTCGGCCAGTTCTTCGGGCGACATCTCCGCGCTCAACTTGATCTCGGCGGGTGGGCGTGATTCAATCTGCGGGATGCTGTTGGCCAAGCCCACGTAGGCGGCGACGACGACGAGGGAGAAAAGGAGGATCTTGAGGTTGACGTTCATGGCCTGTTGCGGCAGGTCATCGGCGCTTTACCTTCAACGGCGGATCGCGGCGGGTCCGGCTCAATCGGCAGCCGGAGATTGTGCGGGCGCAGGTGCGGCCTCCGCGGCCGGCATGGGGTCGCCAGATAGCGCCTTTGGTTCGTGTGCGGCACTCCGCTCGCTCAACCCATTCAGCCAGAATATAAATCCAATAAAACCCAGGAACACCAATACACAGACTGAGATCACTTGCGCCGCAAAGCCCAGCGTCGGCGTGATCGCGTCCGCCGATGTGTCTTGGATCACTTGATAGACATGCCAATACTGGCGAATGGCGTTGCGGGCGTAACCCATCAGCCCCATGATCCAGGTAAAGGTAACGGCCAGCAGGATGAGGACGTATTGCGCCCGCGCGGGCATCTGTCCCCAGCGCATTGGCCCCAACGAGCGTGCCCGGTTGAACAGCGCCAGATCCACCAGCGTGGCCAAAAATAGCACGGTCAGCACCGCGGCGACTTGATAGACCGAGAAGCCAATGCGCACGTTGGCGGGCACATAGTAACCGTAGATGCCCAGGGCGATGACTACACCCGCCGCTGCCAGTATCATCGCGGCTTGCGCCAGCTTGCCGGTTCGCGACCAGCCGATCGTGCTCTCCTTGCCCGCGCGGCGATACAGCATAAAAGAGATGAACGTGGCCAGGATCATGACGTTGACAGCGGTGTTCTTGGCGCTCATGACGCCCAAGATGCCCAACAGCGGGTGGAAGGTTGTGCCGATGCGCCGCGCTTCCTCCAGGCTCGCCACGAGCGTGTGCGGCGTGGCCCAGACGAGGAAACACAGAGCCAGCACCGCTACCAGATACTTGATGTAGGTCCGATACCGCTGGCCGCCCTCGATGCGGCCCAGACCCAGCCACAGATAATAGTTGGCCCCCAGGAACAGCACGCCGATGAGCAGGGCCTGAATGATCCACAACCAGGAGAGGAAACCGCCCATCATGGTCACGCCCATCTGCTGGTTGAAATCGTAGATTTCACGGCCCAACCAGTATCCGGCAAACGGCAACGGAATTAGACCGACCATGGCGATGAAGTTGCCGACGTAGCCCATCCAGTCGTATTGCGCACGCTCCTCATCCGTGCGGGCGTTGAGGAACCGTACGGCGGCGTACAGGCCCACAATCGCGCCGCCGAAGGCCACGTTGGCGATAAGCCGATGGATGTTGATGGGCATCCAGGTGGGATTGTTGATCGCCGCCCACAGCCCGCCGTATTCCTCGGAGAGCAGACCGGTGCTGGGGTCAATGCCCGCCGGGCTGATGGAGTAGGTCAGCCAGGAGTTGGCGATGAACATCAACGTGGTGCCGAAAACATTCAGCAGGATGCCGATGGCGATGTGAATCCACTTGCGGAGCCGGGTACCGCTCAGCCAGTCCCAGCCGTAGTAATACAGATACAGGCTGCCAGCCTCCCCGAAAAAGAGAAGCGGGTAAAGGATGAGGGTCGGGGAGAAAATATCGGCCAGGTAATTGGTGTAGCGGGGGTACAGGACGAAGAGAAGAAAAACAAGGACGGCGCCAAAGACGGCGGTCGTGGAAAAGGCGACCAGCAACAGGCGGGTGAACTCGTGGGCCAGGCGGTCGTAGCGAGTCGCGTCGCCGGCGTTCTTCATGCGCGCACCCACGATCTCGACGACCAATGCAAACATCGGCACGCCGAGCACGAACGCGGCAAACATCAGATGGACTTGCGCCGCAATCCACACGGCCACCCGGCTGCCGATGACAGGGAAGTCCCGGTACTCAGGCAGGGCGCCATCCGGGGCCGGAGCAGCAGCGCATCCGGCCAGGAGCACTACGACGAGTGCGGCGGCGGCGGCAACAAAAGTCCGTACCAAGCCGGTGCGCGAAACCCTGGGCACGGCTCTCTCCATGACTAGCATAATGAAAGAGTGGGTGTGGAACTTGGTGTAGTGTACCGATCAATGGCTGTCTGTCAATATGGAGTTTCTTGCGGAGAAAGCGCGTCAAAGATTTGGGGTCAGCTGGGTGAGGATCTGGATTGGAAACGAGCCTTGCCCACGGGCATGCGACGCCAGGGATGATTAGCGGCTGGGCGATAAGTCGACTCGTACGCGTGGACCGTCGGCGGCGTGGCTTTCAGAACGTATGCGTCCGATGGACGAGGCGTGGGTGCGCTATCGCATTCCGTATTTGCGCGCGTTGGCTCTTCTCCTCTCTCCCTTTCAGGGAGAGGGGCCGGGATAAGGGTCGGTTTGTTGCAAGAGGCGGCTTCAACTGCAGAAGCCATCGGCTTGCCCGGCGAGTTGTG
>JBQTJD010000812.1:0-2156 GCA_052387475.1 Anaerolineales bacterium
AGGCGAAACCGTTGCCCGGGAGCGATGGCCTTGGCCGCTATCTCGGAGGGCGTGTAGAAGAACACGATGGCGTCCCTGAGGGCGAACAGCACGAGGCCGGCCGCCAGACCCAGCACCGCCACCCCCGACAGGATGAACGCCGAGCGCCGCTGCTTTCGTCCAAGGGCCATGTTCAGGGTCTCATCATCGCTGTGCTCGGGCGGTAAACTCATATATCGCCGATTGCAACCATCTCGTGTGTTTTCCGCCTAAACTAGGCAAAAATAGGCAGACCTCTTACAACCAGTCCGTGCATCCGTGCAGCGCGCACCGCGCATGATGACGCCCAGAAGGAACCGCTTGCGCGTGACGGTTGTTTCGTGAGCCTTTCCATCACCAGTCTCCCTCGCCTCAAAATGAAAAACCCCGGAAGGCGGAAGCCCCGGGGCACAACTCGTCACGATGAATTTCGACATAAAGCATCGCCGCGCCAAAGGCAATCCAGCGATTGGAGATGTCGGCATGAGATTTTTGTCATGATCGGGCGAGAACTTCCTGAGAGGGGCGTCCTCACGGTCCTCGGGACGAGCCCGAGGAAAGCAAGATGGCAGGTATCGAGTAAACTTCCTGTTTCCCTCGGCCTTATATGAGGCTGGTCAAGGGCGAGGCGTTGAAGAATTGACGATTTAGATCCAAGGCTGGAGCTCGTATGCGTGATGCGATGCTCGCCGCATAAACTTATATCCGGTCGGGTGTAACCCGTACCAAGGTCCCTCATGCACGTTGCGAGGACTTGGAGCTCCAAGGAGGATGGGACCCATCTTGAGCGAGGCTTGTTGCAGCCATGGCCGAGGGCGGTCACACATCCACCTTGGATCGGCATATTGTCAGTTCCTTCAGCCTACTTCTTCCCAAGCCTTTAAGTGGTTCAACCCTTGAGGACGGCGCCGGCCGGCACGAGACCGGTCTCGAGATAGCGCCACAGCGCCACCAGTAGCTTGCGCGCCAGGGCAACGATGGCGATGCGCCGCGGCCGACCCTTGAGGCTGCCGACCCGCTCCCGGAACCAAATGCTCAAGGCGCTGTCGGGCTGATGGCGCAGCCACACCCAAGCCAGTTCGATCATGGTGGTGCGCGCCTTGGGGTTGCCGGCCTTGGTGATGCCTTGTTCGCGCGCCGAACCACCACTCTGGAACGGGCTGGCCGCCAGGCCCACGAAACTTGCAACCTGGCGACGGTTGGCGAAGCTGCGATAGAACACCTCGCCCACCATCGCCGTCGCGAACTCCGGCCCGACAGCCTTTAGCTTGTTCAGCCGCTGAACCTTTTCGGCATTCGGGTGGGCCGGGACCTTGCCCGCCACGATGGCGTCGCGCTCCGCCTCAAGGGTCCGGATCATCTTCAATACCAGCTCGAGCCGGTCGATTTCATGTTCGATCTCAGCTGCAAGTTGCCTGCCAAGCTGATCGCCGTTCGCGCTGCGAAGCTGGGCAAGCTGCTTCCGGCGGTCGCACCGTAACGGCTCATAGTCGTAGATACCCTGGGTAGCGCACAGGCCCTTGATACGATTGACGTGCGCTACTCGCTCGTTGATCAGGCGGGCCCGTTCGCGGTGCAGCCGCCGGGCGTCCTCCTCGGCCACGCTCGGCACCCGCACCACACTCACCACCTTCGGCTCGCCACGCACATGCGCCATCAGCGTCCGCACCAGGGCCATGACGTCGATCCTATCCGTCTTGGCACGCCGCGCCCGGCGGTTCACCTGCATGCTGGCGGGATCGAAGACGTGATTGCGAACGTCGTGCTGGACAAGCAAACGGTGCAGCCAGAACCCGTCGTAACCTGCTTCATAGCACGACACGATCTCCACCGGCCGGCGCAGCGCCGCTTCAACCTTCTTTCTCGTTGTCGCCATCAACGCCAGCACCGGGGCCGCCTGGCCAGCCGGAAGCTTGTACAGGCTGGTCTTGTCACGCACCGGCGTGTGTACCCCTATCAGCCAGCTGGCTTTGCTCAATTCGATTGCCACGAAGCACCGTGCTGGATCACAATCGGAAGCGGACGGGGTCGTCATCTCGCGGTCTATCATCAGTCCCTCCTAGGCTGGTGGTGAATCACAAATACCCGCGAACGGTAACACCCCGTCCGCACAGCCTGCATAGGATCTTGAGCCGAGG
>JBQTJD010000813.1:0-8804 GCA_052387475.1 Anaerolineales bacterium
GATCAACGGCATCCCGGTCGGCAGCGGCATGGGGTCCTCCTCCGCCGCCATCGTGGGCGGCATCGCGGCAGCAAATGCGTTAGTGGATGGACGGCTGACGCGCGAAGAGTTGCTGCGGATGGCGACGGAAATCGAAGGCCACCCTGATAACGTGGGCGCTGCCATCTTCGGCGGGCTGACGCTGACGAGCGCGGCGGACGGTGAATTGCTGGTGAAGGCGTTGCTCATTCCTCCGATGAAGGTTGTCCTCGCCCTGCCCGATTACAAGCTTTCGACCGTGCAAGCTCGCAACGCGCTGCCGAAGGATGTGCCACTCAAGGACGCGGTCTTCAACATTGGCCGCGCGCTCTTCACCGTGCAGGCGCTGACGAGCGGTGACTTCGAACTGCTGCGCTGGGCGATGTATGACCGGCTGCACCAGCCCTATCGCAAGAAATTGATTCCAGGCTTTGACGCCGTGATGGCCGAAGCGCGCAAAGCCGGCGCGGCGGCGGTGGCGCTCAGCGGTGCAGGGCCGTCGCTCGTCGCCTTCGGCCCCGACAGATATTGGGACATCGCCAACGCGATGAAAGCGGCCTTCGAAGCGAATGGCCTTGCGTGTCGCACGTTTGTGTTGCCGGTGGATCGACAGGGAGTGCAGGTGAGCGCGGTCAGCTTTTAGTCGCGCCGGAAGTCTCAACATTGAAGGCCGCACGACTTCCACTATGCTGAAGTCACCGAATAGCCGGTGTCCCACAATCAGGTGCATATAGACCGTTAATGTCTACGAGCGCCCCTGACTGAAAGCCACCTCGTCTGGTGCGAGACGGCGAGTCATGCCTGGCGCGGGGAGTTCACGCATCTGCCCACACCAACCAGTGCGCACTTCGCCACGCTGGCTCAGGCGAGAGAATTCATCCACCGCTTTATGCCGGGTCTGGAAATTGAGGGCAAAGGGAAGGAGACACACCATGAAGTGGAACAACACCCAACGAATACTGAACATCCTGATCGCGCTGATGATTAGCGCCGCGCCCAGCTTCACCGGGTCAGCACAAGCCCAAACCGAGGGCGGGCCGCTGGTCACCGTTCAAGATACGCCCGTGCAACTCACCGGCGGCGTCACCAGCTTTTTCCTCAAAGACCCCAAGCTCTTCTGGCATCTCGCGCCGCCGCCGTGTAACCCTACGACAGCGGCCGCGCCGCAGGTGGCGACCTACGAATCCATTCAGCGCGTCGCGGCGCGCGGCGGGCTGAGTCGCTGGCTGTACTTCGAAACGCAAGCCTGTGGCACGACGATGTTTCAATCCAACATCGTCGCCGATGATGAGTATGTGTACTGGACCGGCCCCAACGGGTTGATGCGGCTCTCGACGGAGGCTAACTACGGCGATGCGCCGGAGTTGGTCAACGGGCTGCTCGCGGGCCGCGCCGAGCTGGCGATTGATGGCACACACGTTTTTGTGATGAGCTACGACAACAACAACTACGCTACGCTCTACCGCGTGCCCAAATCCAGCGGCACGCGCATCTTCATGGCTGGCCCCGGACAGAACGCCAGCAACTTGCAAGTCAGCTATTCGTTCAACGCCGGCCAGCAGCGTTACTTTGCCTATTGGATTCAGGCTAGCGATTTGCGGCGCTTCAACGTGGATACGCTGGCGACGACTCTGTTAGCCGTGAACGTCACCGGCTATTTCGCGGAGGGTGGCCGGACGAGTTGTGGCGGCAACTTCTGCTTCTTTTCGGATAACGTCTTCATCGCCCAGGGCAATCAGGTGGTGATCTTCAGCAACCTCACCGGCGTCACGAGCGCCCCGGTGTATTGCAGCAACAACCCGTGCAGCCCCGACGCCAACCGGCGGCTCACCTCTCTCACCGCCGATGGCGACAACCTGTTCTTCTTCGAGGAGCGTCGCACGGGCTGCGCGCCGCTGTGTGTGTACACGGACTTTCTGCTGCGCACGCCCCGCAGCGGCGGCATGGTGGACACGTTGTATTTCAACACCGCCGCGCAGCGCGCCCGCGGGCTGACGACCGATGGCACCAACCTATACTGGCAGGATAGCGCCGTGCAACGGCTGCCCAACAACGCCGCCGCGCTGCCGACCATCAACTTGCTCGCCGCCGGGCTGGAAGTGACGCAGGGCATACAGGATGACGCGAACAGCGTGCCGTTCATCCAGAATCGCCGCACCTTCGTGCGCTTTTTCGTCCGCACGCCGCAACCCGGTGACCGGCCCGTGCTGGCACTGCTCTCCGCCACGTGGAACGGCGGCAGTGGTGGGCTGCTGTTGCCGATCAATCTTTCCGGCACCGAAAGCCGCATCAAAGTCTTTCAGGATCACAACAACGTCAACGACAGCTTTTTATTCGAGTTGCCGTGGGAATGGACGACGAAGAGCAACCTGATGCTGACCGCGACGGTGAACCCGTATCAATTCCCGTTGGAGCCGAACTACAACGACAACACCTCGACAGCCGGGCCGTTCAACTTCAAGCCCTCGCCCACGCTCCAGGTCACGCTGGCCGGTATCGGTTACCAGATCAACAACAAAACTTACTATCCCGACTACCAGCGCGACGTAATCGGCGCGGCCTCGCTGGTGCGCCGGATGTTCCCGCTCGCCAATACCAACGGGGGAACCGGCTTTCAATGGAACTACTGGCAACTGTTCGATGAGGGGCTGGCAACGCGGGTGAACAGGTCACACGCCGAATGCCTCGACTACATCTCGGTGGAAAACAACTTGATTGTAGATCGCCGCAACCTGTGCTCGAGCCGCTACGCCAATCACCTGCTTGCGTATCTCCGCTCGGCGTGGAAGTATAGCGACAAGCTCTTCATCTACGGGATGATCTCCAGCGCCGGGCCGGGGGCCGCCGTGCGCGGGCAGGCTTCCCACGAGCGCGTTTCCAGCGGCGCGGCCGAGAATCCGTTCACCGCCGTCCACGAGATCGCGCACACGTTAGGCCGTGACCACCCCTTCAAAGGCTCATCGCTCGACACGAAGGTGTGCGGCAACACCCCTGATGACGGCGCGATGGACAACAACTATCCCTACGCCAACGGCCGCATCGGCGTGGGTAGCCTGACCGGATTTGATCCCGGCGGTGCGGGGGTCATCATCACGCCGACGGTGAAGCCCAACGACCAATGGTTTGACATCATAAGTTATTGTGGCCCGCAGTGGATCAGCGATTACACGTACAAAGGTCTGTACGATTACATGATCGCCAACCCGCCGCAAGCCAGCACGCAGAGCAGCGCGCAGGTCAGCGGCGACTGGTGGTACATCGGCGGCAGCCTGCGGCCCGATGGCAGCGGTGGCTCCATCTCGTTCGTGCGACGCATGACCAACCCGGCGAGCGTACCTCCGATCCTACCCGGTGATTACGCGCTGCGGCTCGTCAACGCCAACGGCAACACACTGACGGATCATCCCTTCATGCCAGAAATGGCTCACAGCGCCGATGGGTATTGGCTGATTGATCAGGCCGTGCCCATCGTCGCCGGCACGCGGCAGATTCGGGTGATGCGCCTCGCTAACGGGCAAACGCTGGCGACATGGTCGCTCAGCGCCAACGCGCCCACCGTCGGCAACGTGGCGCTATCCGGCGCGCCGAACCCTGTGACCGGAACCGTCACTCTCAACTGGAAGACGGGCGACCCCGATGGCGATCCACTGACCTTCGACGTGCTATACAGCCGCGACGGCGGCGCGAGCTTCAGCCCGTTGCTGCTTAATCACAGCGGCCAAAGCGCCGTGCTGGATACGGCCCCACTCAGCGGCGGCAGTGCGATATTGCGTGTCGTCGCCTCCGATGGCGGCAATAGTGCGCAGGCCGATAGCGCGCCGTTCACCGTCGCCGGCAAACCGCCCACAGTCAGCCTCCTCACGCCGACCAACGGCCTGCGCATCCACTACGGCCAGCTCGTCAACTTCAGCGGCGAGGCCTTCGATGTGCAGGATGGGTGGTTGAGCGGCGCGGCGCTGGTGTGGAAAAACGCGAAGGGGCAGACGCTGGGGACAGGCCCGTTGCTGTCGTCGCTGGATTTGCCGGTAGGCACGAACGCCATCACCCTCACGGCCACCAACAGCCTCAGCCTATCGGCCAGCGCAAGCGTTACCGTGATCGTTGATGATGATCTCAACTTGCCGGGGCCGTATCTCTCCGTGGGGCCAACTCAAGTGAACTGGCATCTCGCGCCGGGGACAGTCGCGGCACAGACGGCGGATGTGAGCGTGAGCAATGCGGGCAGCGGCAACCTGACGTGGACGGCCAGCAGCGATCAACCGTGGCTGACCCTCAGCGCGGCCAGCGGCGCGACGCCCATCACGTTGACCGTGACAGCCAACCCGAGCGCATTCACCGAGGGCAACACTTATACCGCTACCGTAACCATCGTCGGAACCGGCGGTGGTGGGCCGCCGCAGACGGTGACGCTCCCAGTCGCGGTCGCCGTAGGCAACGTAGAGGATCCCGTCACAGCCACGCCCGCGCGCCAAGTTTTCTTGCCGTTAATCGGGCGCTAAAGCGACGGACGACGAAGGACGATGGACAAAAGTAAAGGCGCTTGCCTTTGTCCTTCGTCCATCGTCTTTCGTCCCTCAGGGCGCTCCGTACACAATCCGATACACCTGCCCCATCTCATAATCTGCGACATACAAGCCGCCATCCGGGCCGATGGTGACATCGAGCGGGCGGCCTTCCCCTTCTTCAAGAGTCAAAAACCACTCGGTCGTGCCAGTGTAGGTTTCGCCGGTCTTCGTCAACTGCACGCGGGCAACCCCACGCTTGAGCGCTGGATACACATACGAGCCGAGCACAGCGACAAAGGCGTTGTCGTGATACTCAGGCGGAAAGTTTTCGCCGTCGCAAAAAGCCAACCCGTTCGCCGAAGAGCGCGCTTCGAATGTTGCGACCGGTTCGAGCTTCTGTGCGCAGGCTGCCGCACTGTTTCCGGGCCAGCAGTTCGGGTAGCCGTAATCGCGTCCATTCACAACGTGATTCAGTTCTTCAAGCGGCGCGGTCTCGCCCAAATCATCGCGCCCGTTGTCGGTGGCGAACAGGTCGCCAGCGGCGTTGAAAGCCAGATCGTACGGATTGCGCAGACCGGAAGCGAAGATGCTGACCTGCGAGCCATTCGGCTTGAAGCGCAGAATCGCTGCCGAGCGGGCATCCGGTTCGCGGCAGGCATCGCACGTTGACCCCATCCCGAGATAAATATAGCCATCCGCGCCCAGCGCCATCCCATCGTTTTGATGCCGCCCAGCGGAAGGCAAGCCGGTCAGCACGGGCGTCAACGCGCCGCCTTCAGTGGTTATGAATGCCACGCGCCCATCGCCGTGATCGTTATAAGAGATATAGAGTCGATCCTCAACCCACAACAATCCCAGTGGAATAGGCACGTCGTACGCGAACACGATGCGCTCTTCGGCGCGGTGGTCGCCGTCGTGGTCGGCCAACGCATACACCACTTGATTGGTGGAGGCGACGTACAGCCGTCCATCCGGCCCGAAGGTGAGCGAGGTCGGGCCGGGCACTTCGCCGTACACGGTCAGCGAGAAGCCGGGCGGAAGTTTCCCGCGCTCGACGACGGTGTTGGTGGGGATGGTCGGGGACGGCGCGGGAGTGGAGGTGAAGTTGGGCGTCGGTGTTTGAGTTGCGGTGTTGCGTGGCTTCGGGGTTGAGGTCGGCTGCGTGAGGGTGGCTGAGGGCGTGAGGATAGGTGTGAAAGCGGGGGCAGCCGGTGTGCAAGACACGAGCAGAAGTAACAATATTACAACTGTGTGTGGTCTGGCCGCCATAGGTCAGGCATTATACACAGCATGTTTGAACCCCCACGAGGCCATTGTTCAATACGAAGCTCATCTTTACCGAATTGCAGGCCGCAAATAAATACAAGGCAAGCTGAGCCTAGCTTACCGAATGATTGCTAAATCGAGACAACAGCGTAATGTCGCTTAAGTCGGCAGTGATCAATTTCCACTCAATGCCTTTGTGTCTGCCATTCCAAACAAAGTAACCGCTTTCCTCCAGAATCACACCGAGGTAACTTGACCCTTGTGCATGCGAAACATCGCTTTCCTCCTGTTCAAGGATAATTGAGCCGAGCCCCCATTTCTCAGTGCCGTCTCCAAGCTTCTGGACATTATTGGCCAAAGGAAAGAAGCTTGTCCCGAAACTACCGTGAACGACCCTTAGAATTTCTTGGATTTCTTGAAGTGTGAATTCGTGTCGTCTTCCCCTGTCATTTTCAACTAGCACTCTCTTGAGCATAGGATCGAAATGCCATGCAAAGCTTCTTCGTTTGGCAGCCGGGCCACGGGTCATGGACATGTTATCCTCCAAGATGATAGTGGTGAATTATGCGTCTATGCTGTGCCCGAAATCTGAGCCTTCCATGATGCCCAAGTGAGATATCGATAAAAATGGTCACTTGTCACAAGTGATCATCCTTCGTCACCCATCCGCTATCACAGCTTCGGCAGTACGATGCTTTGTTGCTTTTGATACTTGCCCTTCTTATCGGCATACGAAATCGAGCACGGCTCATCACCCTCGAAGAACAGCACCTGCGCGATGCCCTCGTTGGCGTACACTTTGGCCGGCAACGGCGTGGTGTTGGAGATTTCGAGCGTGACGTAGCCCTCCCACTCCGGCTCGAACGGCGTCACGTTGACGATCAGCCCGCAACGCGCGTACGTGCTTTTGCCCAGGCAGACCGTGAGTACGTTACGCGGGATGCGGAAATACTCGACCGTCTTGGCCAGCACAAAGCTGTTGGGCGGGATGATGCACACCTCGCCTTGAAAGTCCACCATGCTGCGCGGGTCAAAGTGCTTTGGATCCACGATGGCGGAAAAGACGTTGGTGAAAATTTTGAACTCATCCGCCACGCGGATATCGTAGCCGTACGACGACACCCCGTACGAAATCACGCCGTTGCGCACCTGCCCATCGACAAACGGCTCGATCATGTGTTGCTCCAGCGCCATCCTTTTAATCCAGTTATCGGACTTGAGGCCCATGCTCTCTCCTTAATTTTAGATTTTGGATTGCAGATTTTAGATTTGTGATCGCGAGTCGCCAAATCTGAAATCTCAGATCTGAGATCAATCTGCGGTTGTCTTAACCGGATTTCGCAGCACCCCGATGCCTTCAATCTCCACCTCCACCACGTCACCCTCGGCCAGCGGGCCGGCCCCGGCGGGCGTACCGGTGAGGATGACATCGCCAGGCAGCAGCGTCATCACCGAGGAGATGAAGGCGATGAGCTGCGGCACGCTGAAGAGCAAGTCGTGCATCGAAGTCATCTGCCGCGTCGAGCCGTTGACGCGACAAACGATCAGCGCATCGCGCGGATCCACGGTCGTATCAATCACCGGGCCAAGCGGGCAAAAGGTATCGAAGCCCTTGCCGCGCGCCCACAGCCCGTCCGCGTCAATCAGGTCGCGCGCGGTCACATCGTTGACGCAGGTGTAGCCGAGGATGTAGCGCGGCGCATCCTCCGGCGAGACCAGCCGTGCCGTGTGCCCGATGACGACGGCGAGTTCGGCGCCATATTCCACGTGTTGCGATTGCGGCGGCAATACAATCTCCGCCTCCGGACCAATGACGGATGACGGCGGCTTGAAGAAGAGACGGGGCACGCCCGGTGTAGACGCGCCGCTCTCACGCGCGCGGTCGGTGAAGTTCTGCGTCACGCCGATGATCTTGCCCGGCGTGCATGGGCTCAGCCGCTTGACCTCACCCAGAGTCAGCGAGCGCGCGCCACGGGCGAACTTGCCAAACGGGTCGCCAGTCAGCGGGCTGATGGCCTCCCCCTCCAGCACGCCGTAACTGATCGTGTCGTTTCTTTCGTAGCGGATGAATTGCATAGGAATGAAAATATCAATGCAAAATGAAAAAGCTCATTGGGCTGATGACAATCAGGTCATAGTGCGACATATCGGGATTTTAGATTGCAGATTTCAGATTGGAGACCGCGCAGATGATACCCGCAATGGCACGGATGCCAAAATCTAAGATCTGCCATCTGAAATCTTGCGCGCCCACGCCCAATCGTAATCCACCACCCACGGCTCAACGCGTAGCACCTCTAGTGGGAGGTCGGCGAGTAGTTGGCGGAAGGCCGAACGTGAAAGGTTTTTTCCGACGATGAGCCGCGCTTCCCATCCCACCCGATTGGTGATGACGAGCAACCCACCGGGCTTGAGCACGCGCAGGCACTCGGCGAGTACGGCGCGCGCATCAGGCACGAACTCCAAAGCCTCGAGGCAAGTTACGCAGTCGAAGAGGTTATTAGTAAATGGTAATTGGCCGGCGGGGGCGCGGAGCCACGCCACGCTGCCCGGCCACGGCGCAGTCGTCTCGCGGCCCACACGCAACATCCGCGCGGCGAGGTCTACGTTGACGACCACGCCATCGAAGGCGATCTGGCGCAGCAGCGCGCGGCTCACCCGTCCGGTGCCCGCGCACACATCCAGCACGCGCGGCGATTCTGTTTCCGCCAGCTCCACCGCCAACGGCAGCCCGAGTATATCGGCTTCGGTTTCAAGATCAAATTTCTTGATATGCGTGTCGTAGCGGCTCGCCACCCAATCGTAAAGTTGGATGACGACGCGCGGCCCGAGATGCGCGCCCTCGGCGAGGATGAGTTCCCAATAGAGCAGTGCCAGGCACAAGGCACAAGGCACAAGGCACAACAAGAGTGTCGTAGTGTCGAATATCACGTACGGGGGGTTTCGGATAAGTGCTTGAGGGTGAGCAACTGCTTGCGCATCATCAGCCAATCACCCCACGGCAGGACCGCGCGT
>JBQTJD010000814.1:0-7742 GCA_052387475.1 Anaerolineales bacterium
TCCCGTCAACTTTCTTCTCAATCTGCTGTGTGGCCTGATCGCCTACTGCCATCAGCCCAAGAAACCGTCCCTGCATCTCGACGCTTTGGTGCAACTGACCCCTTAGTCTTATCCCGAACTGACGTTACATATGACCCCAGAAACATTTTCGATTGAATGCTCTAAAAGATTAGCCTTGTTTTGGTCGTAGATGATCTTGAGTCTATCGTCTGCTTTGTCGGAACGACGTTCCCGAAAATTCAGCAATCTAAAGATTTCAGCAGGGCCCAATGGTTCAAAACTAAACTCTCCCACGTCGCCGCCATAGTCATTTTTGATTCGGTTTACCTGCTCCAAGAATTCGGATCCACATTTGGAAATATCTCCTAGCGATGCATAATAGCATTGGAGTTTAATGTTGGGTGACAACACTTCTGACCGCAGATCGCGAAAAGACTGGATTTTGTCCTTTAGAGCGGTGTTCGACAAACTTGAATAAATCGACCTTTGCTGACGGAGAAGGTAGTCCAGGCCTGCGTGCATTTTGATTAGCTTGGTAGAGCTGAGCGACTCGGAATAGGTTACTTGAATTAGGGTAACTACAACTTGCTCTTGGTTATTTGTGTCAATATGAAGCGCGTCGATTTGGTATTCTCCGCTTCCATCGATGATATCTTCTGGCTCTAAACCATCATATCCGTGTCCGGTCACCAGACTAAAAACAAAACGTAAAAAGGCCTCATGAGTGTCATTGTTGAAGTTGGGTTTGATGCGCTCGATTTTGTCTTCAATCGTGCTCCGATAGAGTTGCAGTGACATGGTCGCTCCTTTGAAGAAATCCATTGTGCCAAATTGATACGGCCCTGATCTGTCAATCTGGTATCTGCCAATCAATCTCCGGCTTGCCGGCTTTGCGCAGCGCGGCGTTTATCTTGCTGAATGGCCGGTTGCGGAGGAAGCCATTCCTCCCTGCCAATTATCACCCCGGTATCGAATTCCCGATGGCGATTGTGTTTGGTGACACCGCGCAGAAGTTTCTCCAACGTCCATTCGTGACCAGCGATGGGCCTGATTACAATCTGCTCAGCCTCCAGAAAGATTGAAACGGTCGTGCCTTCCTCAAGCCGTGTCTTCGCGGCCAAGGCTTTGGGAATTCGCAGAAACAACCTGTTGTCCCGTTTCATAACTTTCGTCCGCATGGCATTCTGCCCCACGGTGTCCGCCCAGCGATGGTCGCTTAGATCGCCGGGCTATGAACTGCGCCCGCTGAAGCGGGCTTTACAAGCGACACGCTGTAATGCTTGCAAGCCGGATTTATCCGGCGCAACTCCTAGCCCGGAAATTCATTTCCGGGCGATGGCGACGTGAGTCAATCCGGCACCTGCCAATCAATCTCCGGCTTGCCGGCCTCGCGCAGGGCGGTGTTGATTTTGCTGAATGGCCGGCTGCCGAAGAAGCCGTTGCTGGCCGAAAGCGGCGAGGGGTGCGCCGACTCGATGATGACATGGCGCGTGCGGTCAATCAGCGTTTTCTTCGCCCGCGCGTACGCCCCCCACAGCACAAACACCACCCGATCCGGCTTGGCGTTCACTGCGGCGATCACCGCGTCGGTGAACGTCTCCCAGCCCCGGCCTTTGTGCGAGGTGGGCTGGTGCGCGCGCACGGTGAGCACGGCATTCAACAGCAGCACGCCCTGCGCGGCCCAGTGCTCGAGGTTGCCGTGCTTCGGGATCGTGCAGCCGAGGTCGGCGTTGAGTTCTTTGAAGATGTTGACGAGCGACGGCGGCTGCGCCACGCCGCGCCGCACCGAGAAGCACAGCCCATGCGCCTGCCCGTCGTCGTGATACGGGTCCTGCCCCAAGATCAGCACGCTCACCTTTTCGTACGGCGTGAGGTACAGCGCGGCGAATTCCTCTGTCGCGGGCGGGAAGACTTTGAACTGCTTGCGCTCCCCAATCACAAACGCGCGCAGCTCTTTCCAGTACGGTTTCTCGGTTTCGGCGAGGAGGACGGGACGCCACGAAGTTTCCATGTTGAGAACCGGAAATAGGTGACACGTGGCAAGTTGCAGGTGGCAAGTCATACCACTTGCCACCTGCAACTTGCCACTTATAGCGCGCAGTATCTTTCAATGTCGGCTTCAATCACCCGCAGGCTCTCGGCCCAAAACTGTTTTTCGCGGATGTTGATGCCGAAGCGGGCGGCGAGGTCGGCAGCGGAGGCTTCGCCGGTGCTGGCGAGCAGCGCCTCGTAATCGGGCACGAAGGCCGCGCCCCGCTGGCGATAAATCGCGTACAGTCCCAGCCCGAACAACAATCCAAACGTGTACGGGTAGTTGTAGAACGACAACTCCGGCCGATAGTAGTGGGGCTTCCACGTCCACATGTATTTGTGGCGATAGTCGGGATGCAGCGCGTCGCCGTACGTCTCGGCCTGCGCGCGCAGCATGATGTCGCAGAAGTCCTCAGCGGAAAGTTCCGCCTGCGCGCGGCGCTCGAACACTTCCTTCTCGAATAAGAAGCGCGAGTAAATATCCACGACGATCTGCGCCGAGCCGAGCAAACTTGTTTCGAGGATGGCGAGGCGCTCGTCGTCGCTCGTTGCCTGCGTGATCGCTGCATCGGTGACGAGCGTTTCGCAAAAGATGGAGGCGGTCTCGTTGAGCGTCATCGGCGAGTTGCGCTGCAACATCGTCTTGCCCGCGCGGTGCAGGCACTCGTTGTGGAAGCCGTGCCCGAGTTCGTGCGCGACGGTGAAGGTGCGGTCGAGCGAGCCGTCGAAGTTGAGCAGGATGCGGCTCTCGCCGACGCCGGGCACGCCCATGCAGAACGCGCCGCCGCGTTTGCCCGCGCGCGGCTCGGCGTCCATCCAATTGTGGCGAAACGCGCGCGCAGCAAAATCCGCCAGGCCAGGGCTGAACGCGCGGAAGTTATCCACGATGAAGCTCTCCGCTTCTGCCCAACTCAGCCGGCGCTCGCGCGGCGCGCCATCCTCGGCGCGCACTGTGACCGGCGCTTGCACATCCCACCACGCCAGCACGTCTTTGCCGAGGCGTTTCGCTTTCGCACGCCAATAGCGTCGAAACGCGGGGAACGAGTCGCGCATCGCGCCGAGCATGGCGTCGAGGGTGGTGCGGTCAATGCGCGATTGGTCGAGCGGCTCGTGCAGTGCATCGGTGCGCCCGCGCCGTTGGTTGAGCGTGGCAGCCGCGCCCTTCACGCCGTTAAGGCAGGCGGCCAACGGCTCCTTCACCGACTCCCACGTGGCGTGCTCGGCCTCGTACGCGCGCCGGCGCACGCTCTCGTCAGGGTCAGTGCCGAGGTTGATGAGCGCCGGCATCGGCAGCTTCTCGACTTTGCCATTCCGCTCGAAGCCCACGGTGAGCTGCGAACAGATTGTGCCCTGCAATTTGCCCCACGCCGTCGCGCCGCTCAAATCCAATTCTGAGGCCAGGGCCTCCTCCGCTTCGCTCATGAGATAGCGGCTTTGCTCCATCGTCTCCTTGAGGAAGAAGGCGTGCACGCGGGCTGACTCGTTTTGCGCCAGCATGGCGGGCAGCGTCTCAGCCCGAGCGCCCAGCCATTTTTGGAAGCGCACGTTCACTTGCTCGATGGGCACGTTGAGAATCTGGATTTCGGACAGCAGCCGTTTGGCGGTGGCGTTGAACGAGTCGGTCGAGACGAACGAGTACACGTAGACGCGCAGCGTCGCGTACAAGTTGAGCGTCGTGTTCATACAGTCGAGGAAACCGCCAATCGTATCGCCGAGGTTCGCGCCGTTGAGCGACGTGGCGCTGCCGATATGATGGTCGTCGGCGTACTTCGTCAGCGCCGCGATCTGTGATTTAAGTTCGGCCAGCGCGTTTTGAAACGCCTCAGACTCGAAGCCGGGGTAGATGTTGGAAAGATCCCAGTGGGGAAGTTGTTCGGTGGTCATGTGGAGTTGAGTTCGTCGGTGTCCCAGTGAGCGGGATTGTACCGGATATAGTCGCGGATGCGGGTCAGGTCGGCCTCGTCACGGACGATGTGTTCGTAGTAATTGCGTTGCCACAGCCGCCGGTCAAAGCGCAGCCAGCCATGTTGTTTCACGCCGACGATGTATTCGTCAGTCGTAATGGATTTGAACGCGCCGACAATGTCAAACAACGTCGGTCGTTGCGTCGGCGGTTCGGTAGGGCGGCCCTTGTGGCCGTCCGTTCCTCCGAGGGTCCCATCTTCTGGGGAGGGGCACCCACCTGGGGTGCCCGTACGGCTTTATCCGAGGCCGTAGTCAGCATCACGAGGCCGTGAAAGTGATTGGGCATCACGACGAATTCATCGAGTTGCAGGTTGGCGAACCGCGCGGGCAACGCGCACCATGCGTCGCGGACCATGCGCCCGGCGTCATTCAATCGCATCTCGCCGTTCATGATGTGGCCAAACAACGCTGTACGGTTCTGCACGCAGAGCGTTACGAAGTATCCGCCCAGTGAGGCGTAATCAAAATACTGCAACCGAATTGAGCGCCGATGATATTGCGGTGGGTCATAGGGCATCGTCAACCGCCTCACAAACAAAAAACCTGACAGGTTGCCTGTCAGGTTGATCAATGTTGAGTCCAGTTACAGATTGACGTGCAACAACAACACATGCCCCTCATCCACTTCCGCGTAACGGGCGGCGATGATTTGCGCTTCCTGCGTCAGTCCAGCTTCATCGCGGAATTCGAGATGGACGGGCCGCCCCTCATCCCACGCCTTCCAACAGCGCTCGACGAGCGACGCGCCATTGAAGGTGCGCAGGCGGGTGAAGGCCACGCGCGGCAAAGTCGGGCCTTCGCTAAACGATAGCGCCCACGACTCGGTCGGGGCCTCCCACGTCGGCGTCGGGCCTTCGATGATCGTAATTTTTTCAGGAGTGATTGGATTGGCCATGCTGCTTTCCTTCGTCGCGCGCAATTATACGCGAGCCGGCGTTGGCGTGAAGGTTCAACATGCTACAATCCGCAATGAATTTTCAACCGCAAAGACGCTAAGAGCGCAAAGAACGACCGCAAAGCATAAAGCATTGTGCTTGCTTCGCGGTCGTGCGAACAAGTTCGCCAGCGCCTTCGCGGTGAATTTTCTTCTATGCAAATCCGACTCCTCTCCGCCAACGACGTGCGCGCCGCGTTGCCAATGCCCAAAGCGATAGAAGCGATGCGGCTGGCGTTCGGCCAGCTCTCCGCTGGGCAAGCGGTGATGCCGCTGCGCTCGCGCTTGCATACCGATGACGGGCTGACGCTCTTCATGCCCGCGTATCTCAAACAGAGCAACGCCTTCGCGGTGAAAGTGGTCTCGGTGTACACCGGCAACGTGGCGCACGGCTTGCCCGCCGTGCTCGGCGCGGTGCTGGTGATTGATCCGCACACCGGCGCACCGCTGGCGTTGATGGATGGCGCGTCGCTCACCGCCATTCGTACAGGGGCGGGCGGCGGATTGGCGGCGCAATTGCTGGCGCGAGAGGATGCGCGCACCGTGGCGCTGTTCGGCGCGAGCGTGCAGGCGCGGGCGCAGTTGCAGGCGGTGATGGCCGTGCGCGACATCACGCACGTCTATATCATCAGCCGCTCCGCCGAATCCGCGCAAGCATTGGCAGCCGAGGTCACCACGTGGCCGCACGTGCCCATCATCGTGCCGAATGTGCCACCGAGCAAAGCCGTCCGCGAGGCTGACATTGTGATCACCGCCACATCCTCCGAGACGCCGGTATTCGACGGGAACGATCTCAAGCCCGGCGCGCACATCACCGCCGTCGGCGCGCACACGGCCACCACGCGCGAAGTAGATGAGGTGACGATGCGACGCGCCACACGCCTCATCGTGGATTCGCGCGAGGCCGCCGGCGCGGAGGCCGGTGATCTGCTCCTCGCTAACGTCGCCGCGCACGCCGAACTCGGCGAGATCGTCAACCGCACGCAGCCGGGCCGCACCTCCCCCGGCGATATCACGTTCTTCAAATCGGTCGGCCTGGCCGTGCAAGACGCTGCTGCCGCCGCCGCCGTGCTGGCCGAAGCCGAAGCGCGCGGTCTGGGTACGCTCGTAGAACTGTAAAGCCACGCGCATCTGAGTCGCAAAGAGGCAGTGCATGGGAAGCATGCCACGCAAAGGGTTCTTCTTTGCGCCTTCGCGTTAGGCTGTTGCAGTTCTCTGCGCTCTCCGCGTTCTCTGCGGTGTAAATCCCCCCGGCACACTAATTGCACAACTTAACCACACTGCTGGCGCGTTGGCTCGGGCCATACAATCGTGCTATATTTCGCGGCTATGTTGCCCCGACTAAGACAGATGTTGCAGCGACTCACTCGGCGAAACACTGAGGCGGAAAGCCCAACCACCGAGGGTGGCCCCCCGGCCACCGAGGCCACCACGGGGCCGCCGGCCTCTACCCCTCCCCCGCCGCGCAAACGCGCCGGGCCGGTGTTCCGCATCACCCTCACCCGCACACAACTGCTCGCGGTGGCCGGGCTGCTGCTCGTCAACGTCGCCGTCATCGCTGGCGGCACCTTCATCATCAGCCAGCAATTATGTGTGGATGCGCTCTCACTCACACCTACGCCGGTGCCGCGCGAGGCGATTGAGACCGAGGTCGCGCTGAAGTTCCCGACCGCCGCGCCGGTCGTCGTGAGGCAACCGACCGCCGGGCCGACGCCGACCGCTGGGGCCAGCCCGCTCAGCGTGGGCGGCACGGTGTTCTTCGCCTTTCGCAACAGTGGGCGCACGAATCTGTGGGCGCACGTCATCGGCCAGCCCGCGCCGGTGCGCATCACCTCCGGCCCGTGGGATGACCGCGACCCGGCCCTCAGCCCCGACGGCCAGCATCTCGCCTTCGCCTCGCGCGTGGACGGCAGTTGGAACCTGTACCTCCTCGACCTGACCACCGGCAACGTGCGCCGCCTCACAAGCGGCCTCGACTTCAAAGGCCGCCCGACGTGGAGCCCCGATGGGCAGTTCATCGCCTACGAGCAATACACGCAGGACAACCTCAACCTCAACGTCATCAACATCGCCAGCGGTGAGATTTTCCCGCTCACCACGCACCCCGCCGCCGATTACGAACCGACGTGGTGCCCGGCCACGTGCACCATCGCCGGCAAAGACATCACTGCCGTGGGCCGCACCATCATCTTTGTTTCGATGCGCGGCGGCAATCCGGATTGGTGGGTGCGCTCGCTCGACGACCCGTTCGACCGCGATGCGCGCCAGTTGACGAGCACACCCGAGATTTTCGAGAGCCGGCCCGAGTACAGCCCCGACGGCGCGCAGGTGTTGTACGCCGACGCCGCCTCGCCGCTGGGCGCGGTGTACGTGAAGTCGGCTAGCGACCCGGCCGATAAGCCGCACGAGGCCGGGCAGGGGTTGGCCCCGGCGTGGGCGCCCGACGGCCAATCGCTGATGAGCGTCTCGCCCGAAGATAGCGGGCGCGATCACATCCAAGTTGCGCCGCTTGGGCAACTCGGCCAGCCCATCATCTTCTATCGGCCCGCGCAGGGACGCGTCACTTCATTGGATTGGGCTAACGTCTCATTGCCAAAGGACTTGCCCGGCGCGATGGCCGTCGCCGCACAGGCCTCCGATGCGCCGCTGTGGACGGAGGTGATTTCCAAACCGTCGAACGGCGAGCCGGCCATCGCCCTCGTGCCGCTGCCCGACGTCACCGCCGCCGACCCGCGCCTCTCCGACCGGGTGGATGATGCCTTCAACGGATTGCGCATCACCAGCTCACAATCGTTGGGGGGGGATTTTCTGC
>JBQTJD010000815.1:0-3452 GCA_052387475.1 Anaerolineales bacterium
GAGCCTGTATCTCAAGCGGGCAGGCTTCACAGTGGCCACCGCCGGCGATGGCCGCGCGGCGCTCGACTGGCTGGAGCGCGAGCCGACCGATCTGGTCGTGCTCGATTTGATGTTGCCAAAGGTGGATGGGTTTGAGATCACGCGCCGGTTGCGCGCGCGCGGCGATACGCCCATCATCATGCTTACCGCGCGGCGCGAGGAGAGTGAGCGGATCGCGGGCCTCGAACTGGGCGCGGATGATTACGTGGTGAAGCCGTTTTCCCCGCAGGAACTGGTGAGTCGCGTGCGGGCGGTGCTCCGCCGCAGCCGCAAGGAAGCGGCGCCGGGTCGCGAGCAGTCGCTGATCTTCGACACAATCAACATTGACCCCGGCACGCGCCTGGTCACCATTCGCGGCGCGGAAAAATCGTTAACCGTGAAGGAGTTCGATGTATTGTGGTTGCTGGCCCGCCACCCACGCCAGGTGTTCACGCGCGATCAGTTGCTCGAAGGCGTGTGGGGCGCGAGCGAGTACATCGACCCCGGAACCGTCACCGTCCACATCCGCCGGCTGCGCGAAAAGATCGAAGCCGACCCCTCCAAACCGGAGCACATCATTACCGTGTGGGGGGTTGGGTATAAGTTTGAAGCATGATACGTAAAACGTGAAACGTGATGCGTTGTAGTTCAAGATGCTGGTAATTGATCTGAGCCTCGCCACGACGAAATTCACGCTTCACGGATCACGTTTCACGAGCCTCCATGAGCACCCTCGCCAAATCCGAACCCCGCTGGAGCCTCCCGCTTCGTTTCATCCTTGGCGTGACGGCAACGGTCGCGCTGGCGCTGTTGATCTTCATCTGGCTGATGCAGCCACCGATGGGCGAGTTGGGCTTGATGGCCGCTTTCCTCTCGATCACCGCCCTCGTCTCGGTCGTGGCGGGCTACGGCGCGTATCGTTCCGGGTTGATCGCGCAATCGCCGCGCCTGCGATGGAGTATTCTAGGGAGTTGCGCGCTCTCGGCGCTGCTCACCTTTATCAACGTCTGGCTCACCGCACGGCTGATGTTCGCCAGCGCGCACGACCTCGCCCTCGCCACCATCCTGCTGCTGTTCGCTGGCGGCATCGCCATCGCTTTCGGCTGCTTTTTTTCGGAGGCGCTCACCGACCGCATCACGCAGGTGGCTAACGCAGCGGAGGCGATTACGGCCGGCCAGTTGAGCACGCGCGCACCGGTGCATGGCCGCGATGAGATGGCGGCGCTGGCGACGACGTTCAACGGCATGGCGGCGCAACTTGAGACCACGGCTCGCAAGCAGCGTGAGCTTGAGTCGCTGCGGCGCGACTTGATTGCGTGGGTAAGCCACGACCTGCAAACGCCGCTGGCCTCCATCCGCGCGATGGTCGAAGCATTGGCCGATGGCGTGGTGGACGACGCCGCGACGCAGCAGCGCTATCTGCGCACGGCGCAGCGCGACATCCAATCGCTCTCGGCGCTGATTGACGATCTCTTTCAAATGGCGCAACTCGACGCCGGCGGCTTGCAACTCGACCGCACGCACGGCTCGCTGACCGATCTGGTATCCGACACGCTCGAGTCGTTCTCCGAACTCGCCACGCGGCAAACCGTTACGCTCACCGGAACCGTCGCGCCGAACGTTGACTCAGTGCTCATGGACACGCAGCGCATCGGGCGGGTGCTCAACAACCTCGTGCGCAACGCGTTACAGCATTCGCCCTCGGGCGGCACGGTCAACGTGAACGTCACTCGAAAAGCAGGCAACGTGCATGTGGAAGTGCGTGACTCTGGCGACGGCATCCCCACCGATGACGCGCCGCACATCTTTGATCGGTTCTATCGCGGCGAGAAGAGTCGCAACCGCGCCACCGGCGGCGCTGGCCTTGGTCTTGCCATTGCCAAGGGCATTGTCGAGGCACACAGCGGGCAGATCGGTGTGGCGAGCACAGCGGGCGAGGGGGCGAGTTTCTGGTTTACATTGCCGGGGTGAGGCCCCCCTCCCCGACCCTCCCCCCGTGCCGAAAAGCGCGGCACAGGGGGAGGGAGCGCACAGTCCTCTGCACTTCGACGAGACTCAAAATTGGCAGCGCCTGTCCCCTCCCTTGTCGCGCCGCTTTCGCGCGACGGGGGAGGGTTAGGGAGGGGGCCACTCCTCTCCAACTTCACTTCCCCTCCTCCACTGACTTCTGCTCGGTTATACTCCCCTCATCCAACGTGAGGGCTTGCGATGAGCGATAGCGGCGATGTGATCTCCACTGGCAATATTTCCGGGATTGGTCATGCCATCGGTCGCGGCGCGCAATCGCACGTCACAGTCAACCTCCCGCCCGAGCCGCTGCCCGCCTCCCCACTCCACCAACTTCCACCACCACCGCCGAACTTCACCGGGCGCGACGATGAACTGAAAACCCTGCGCGCGGATTTGCAGAGCGGCGTTACGATCTCCGGCTTGCGCGGCATGGGCGGCGTGGGCAAGACGGCGCTGGCGCTGGTGCTGGCAAACGAACTCAAAGCGCAGTACCCCAACGCGCAGTTCTATCTCAACCTGCTCGGCGCAAGCGACAAGCCGCTAGCCCCGGCAGACGCGCTCGCCCACATCATCCGTAGTTATCAACCGCTGGCCAAGTTGCCGGAGGGCGAGGCCGGGTTGCAGGCGCTGTATCGCAATGCCCTCACCGGACAGCGCGCGCTGCTGTTGATGGACAATGCCCGCGACGCCGCGCAGGTGAAACCGCTTCTTCCTCCAACGGGCTGCTTCTTGCTCGTTACTTCGCGCAAACAGATCGAACTCGGCGGCATGCGGTCGCTGCCGCTCGGGGTGCTGTCGAAAGAGAAAGCGCAGGAGTTGCTGTTGAAGTTGGAGCCGAGGTTGAGGGGAGAGGGATTAGGGGTTACGGCCCACATCGCCGAGTTGTGCGGTTACCTGCCGCTGGCGCTGGCCCTCGCGGCGGGCGCGTTCAAGCGGGCGGATGGGCCGACGCCGGAGGAGTACGCCGCACGGCTGGCCGACCGGCGCAAACGGCTGAGGGCGCTCGACGAAAGCGCCGAACTGACGGGCGAGAACGCGCTGACCGCGACACTGCAAGAGAGCTACGACCGGCTGACAGCGGAGCAACAGCAACGGTGGCGCGCCCTCTCCGTCTTCCCCGCCGACTTCGACCGTGCGGGCGCAGCCGCCGTGTGGGCGATTGACGACGACGACGCACGCGAAATGTTGAGTACGCTGACGAGTTACAGCCTGCTCGAATACGCCAACGGTCGCTACGGGCTGCACGATTTGGCCCGCGACTTCGCCGCCGGACAACTGCCCGACGCCGCACGCGCCGAGGCGCAGGCCCGGCACGCCGAGCACTACAAAAACATGTTGAGCGCCGCCAACAAATTGTATTTGCAAGGCAACGAAAATATCACACATGGACTGGCGCTGTTCGATGCCGAGCGCGCGAACATTGA
>JBQTJD010000816.1:0-4508 GCA_052387475.1 Anaerolineales bacterium
GCATTGTCTTGAGCCGACCGCAGCATAAGATTAGTAGTCCGGATCCAGACTATCAGGTCAAAAAAAGACGGTTGAAGACGCGCGCAACAACTTAAAACCTGGAGACGTGTTCTATTACGCCGATGAATTCAATGTTAGTTGGTTGCCGACGCTGCGCGCCCTGGGGAGCCCGAAAGGTCAGCAGGTCATGATCCCCACCCCGGGTCAACCGTACAAGCGCTACGGCCTGGGCGCGGTCAACTATCACACGGGCCAGACGGTCGTCTTGTTTCGTCGTCGCAAGCGGCGTCGCGCAGTCGCCGAACTTTTGCAAGCCCTGGTGGACCAGCATCCGACCGGCACGCGGTACGTCGCCTGGGATAACGCCAACACGCATGAAGATGACGAGGTTGAAGCGGTCGTGCGGAGTGCCGCCGGACGGTTGGTGTTGCTGTACTTGCCGACCTACAGTCCGTGGCTCAACCCGATTGAAATGCTGTGGCGCCATTTTCGGCCTGAAGTCACGCATTGTGAACTCTTTGAAACCATTGACGCTTTGCTCAAAGCGGCCCAGGCGTTCTTTGATCACTCCAACCTTATTCCACAGACAGTGCGCTCCATCATTGGCACCCATGCTACAGGAATTCCGTGATTGCACTTAGTGGCGAAATCACGGGGGAACGAGGACCAGGATGCAGCCCGGGCTTTGGCTCATCGAGTGAGCACGAGCACCAGCGAGTGTTACGGTCTTGCTTTGAGGAAGCGCTGCCCGCATAATACCGGACAGTCGGGCTGAGCCTGCCCCTCGGTTTCTTGGGTGCGGGAAGCCTGCGCCCGGGCCGGCGGGATGCTGCCGACCCGCGGCGCTGCGCTTGCTCGCCAACTACCCGCGCAAACCGGCGAGGCATCATGGTTGCGTAGGTGCTCTGTTCCACCAACGCTTGCGGGCGGCTGATGCGGACCGTTGGGCCGCTCCTCGCCAACTAGTAGTTCAGTGAGTTCGTCGTTGTGCTGGCTGCGTTTCTGCAATTTCACCTTTGTCAGAAGCAGGCAGATCGCACGAAGCCAGGAGAGGCGGTGATACTTATCGAAAGCAGCTACATCGGATTGCAACCATGGAAGGCTCACTGTGGTAAGCGCCAGAGTGATGACCTATCCGATTCATTTTCGATCAAATTGGAGATGCCAAATGACCAAGTTAGTTAAGAAGCGTTTTGATGCTCCAGATGAAACACGGCCCATTGCCAAGGGTAAAGTCGAGATCGTGAAATTGGAGGAAGTCCAAGTAATGCGCACGACCTTTGAGCCTGGCTGGCGCTGGTCGGAATCCGTCAAACCGATAGTGAAAACCGATAGCTGCCAAGTTCATCACATCGGCTATGTCATTTCAGGACGAATGGTCGTTCGGATGGACGACGGCTCCACCGCCGAGATGGGCCCCGGCGATGTGGGCGTCATTCCTCCTGGACACGACGCTTGGATAATTGGCGATGAGCCGTGCGTCATGCTCGATTTCGGAGGCGCCGCCGTTTACGCTAAGCCACCCGGCTGAATCGTCCAGTGAAGGCACCCAGTGGTGGAGTGGCATTCAGCCGTACCGGGTTGATCCGAGAGAGGCGCGGTGTCATGGCCGCGCCTCTCTTGTCAAGCAAGCAGGAAATATCGGCCCAACACGGCATGCACCGTTAGGCCCACAACCAAAGGAGAAGCAAGATGCCAACAATCACCACAGGACGCCAGATTGACGAGAAGGGTCATCCAATTGATGGCACGGGGTTCGACTATGACAGCGGTGACCGCCTCGCAGAACTTCTCAACCAACGAATATCGCCGCTCTTTTCTCAGCCGGTAACTGGGGAATGGGTTTTTGGCCTCGTCTCTTCAATAGAAACCAGCGGGGAATTCGAACGCGGCGTGGGTGTGTTCAGACCCGGAAACGCGGGCCCGCCAGAGCACTTTCATCCCACCTACGATGAGCACTTCGATATCGTGCTGGGAGAATTCATCTTCAAAATCGACGGCAAAGAGCGAAGAGCTGGCGCTGGGGAGCAATTGCTCGTTCAGAAAGGCACTCCACACACCTTCCGTTGCGTTGGTGATCGGCAGGGAGCGACGATCGTGGAGACGCGACCCGCCGCCCGAACCGGCGAGGTCATTGCCACTCTCTTCGGTATGGCGCACGAAGGCGCTCTCAGCCCCCAAGGCCAACCGAAGTTCTTGCAGGCTATGGTCATCGGGAGCGAGTATGCTGACGACACCGTTTTCACCAACCCACCACCGGGCATCGCTATTCCCATTGCGAAAGCTCTCGCTCCTATCGGCCGTTTGCTGGGATACCGTCCGACCTATGCAAGATACTTTGAAGAGACCTATTGGAGCGCTCGTGTAGAACAGCCCAAGCTAAACGAGGAGGACAAAATCTTGCAGCTATACACGGACAGAGTGGCAGAGTGGTTGAAGACTAGGCAAGGTAGAAACGCTGGGGCCTAACGGTGCGGTTCCAGCCGCGTTGCTCCGCTGCGCTACGCGCCGCGCCTGATGCCCACCGTTGGGCGGTCTCAGGCGAGCAAAGAAGTTTGAGTTGAGAGCAAGACGAAAGCAGACTCATATTCTGTACAACTCAATTCCAAATCGTCGTCCACAGCAATCAAAGGAGAAAACTTCATGATCAGTAATCTACAAATGATTACCATGTATGTGAGTGACCTCGAACGAGCTTTGGATTTCTATACCAACAAATTAGGCTTCGTCAATTTAGCAGAATACGATGATGGTCAAGGGGAGCGTTTGATTTGGGTAATACCTCAACCAGCTAGCAAAGACGAGTTGGCAACGCAAATCGCTCTCTATGCACCCGCCGATAAATCCGACCCGCGGATCGGAGGCGCTAGTGGTCTGGTTTTTACCGCGCTCGATATTGAAGTTACCTATGATGAATTGAAAGGGCGAGGTGTTCACTTTGTCAAAGAGTTGGTGCGTCAACCATACGGGAAAGGTGCAGGCGATCAGGAAGCGCGGTTCATTGATCCTGATGGTAATCTATTTTTACTTCACACTTAGCCTACGAGGTACCGCCCACATATCATACGTATTGCATCATTCAGATAGATGCACATTCAGGTTTCTGAGGTGGCAAGTGTTTTTAGCAGAAATTGAACCTGCACTAGAAGGGGCTAGATATCACGAGGCCTATGCATTTGAGTTGGCTCATCCCACCAAGGCCGGCAGTGGCCCAAAGGAGTTATCATATTCTCACCTTTCATTTGCGAGCGTACTATTGGGAGCTCTGGAGTGTTTGGGATTATATACTTCAAAATGCCAATGCTAATACCCTCAAGCTGAATCTTGATCGCGTCAACACGAAATTGGTTAACAAGATCGGCAAGAAGGCACCCTCCTATACTTTTCTATCAGAAATTACAGTGATCCGCGACAGCCTGAATTTAAAGAGAATCGCACGCCTGTGTCATTCTGCGCACCAGTTTGTTTTGGAGCCCTATCAAGTGGAAATTAATGATAAGGGTGTGTCGGTAATATGCCTCCATATGAAGGACAACGCTATCCCAGATCAAGTCAATGTAGATCGCAACGACTTAGCGTTTGTTGAGGACTCTGTGCAACATCTAAAAAATGTTGGCTTCTTCAAATGAGGCCGCCCAACGGTGGGCTTCACCTGACGCGCTCCGCTTCGCTGCGCGCGCAGGTGAAGCCCACCGTTAGCCTGTTCAATCACCTTCATTGAACTCTATCCTCCCCGCCTCCCCCTTCGCGGCGTACCACCATTACCAAACCGAGTTCGACGCCGCCCTGCAACGGGTGATGGAGTCGGGCTGGTACATTCAGGGTAATGAATGCCGGGCCTTCGAGCGCGAGTACGCCGAATGGCTGGGCGTTCGGCACGCTATCGCCGTGGCCTCGGGCACCGAAGCGCTGTGGCTGGCGTTGCGCGCCGCCGGCATCAGCGAGGGCGATGAAGTCATCACCGCCTCGATGACAGCGAGCGCGACGGTCGCCGCCATTGTAGAGTGCGGCGCGCGGCCCATCTTCGCCGAACTGCTTCCCCGCACGCTCACGCTCGACCCCGTACACGTACGCGCCGCCATTACGCCACGCACAAAGGCCATCGTGCCGGTGCACCTCTACGGCAATCCGGCGGATATGACCGCCCTCACTGACCTGGCGCGTATACACAATCTCATCGTGATCGAAGATTGCGCGCAGGCGCACGGCGCGCGACACCGAGGGCAGATGGTCGGCACGTTCGGCGCTGCGGCAGCGTGGAGCTTTTATCCCACCAAGAATCTCGGCGCGTTCGGCGACGGCGGCATGGTGACGACGGACAACGACGTAATCTCAGCTTCGCTTCGATTACTTAGAGAGTACGGCTGGGCTGAGCGCTATCACAGCGCCGTGCACGGTTGGAACTCACGGTTGGATGAAGTGCAGGCCGCGCTGTTGCGGGTGCGGCTGGCACATCTGGAGGAAGACAACGCGCGCCGCCGGGAGATCGCCGCGCGTTATCGCGCCGC
>JBQTJD010000817.1:0-9233 GCA_052387475.1 Anaerolineales bacterium
AGTGGTTGACCGCCACGGTAAAGCGCGCGCCGTTGGCCAGGTCTTCAAAGGTCTGAGCCAGCACGGGGCGGCTCTTGGTATCAATGAAGCGCGGGTCGTCCGTGGAGTTGAGGATTTGGAATGCGCCGACCGGGGCGACTTTGGCAGGTCGGTAGATCAAGCCGACCCGGATGGCGTCGGTGCCGATCACGCTCGTATTGATGTAGGCGTAGGTTCCTGGCCCAAGCAGGGCGTTCAGCCCGGCCACGATTCCATTCGGGTCGCCGAGCGAATCCACGCCAGTGGTGTTCTCCAACTCGTTCAGCCCGATGATGTCGGCGTTCAAGCCTGCGAGAGCCGCGAGGAGCTTGTCACGTTGACGCGCGAATTCAAGAGGCTGATCGGAGTCGTGCCCACGGCATTCGACGTTTTGAAGCGGGCCGCACTTGTTATCGAGCGGATTCCCCGTTGGGTAATCGGCCGTGATGAAGAAGTTCAGAGTGTTCATCGCGGCGACGCGCAAGTTGCCGCCAACCGCTTCGGGCGAAGCCGGCCGCGGGTTGGCCGCAACGTAATCTGCTGGCCCAGTGGGGAAGATTCGATACAGGCTGAAGTCGAAGCCGAGCACACCGACCGCGTTCTGTACGGTGTCTCCGCCGCGGAAGCGGTTGCTCAACGAGAACGGACTACCGTTTGGATGGCGAAGGGTCACCGGGTTCTGCGCGCTCTGGGCATCGTCTAGCGTGATGCGGCTGAGGCTGTTGGCAAGAGTGCGGGCATTCGCCGGAGCACCGGGTTCGTCAATGGCGGTTCCGGTGAAAGGACGCGCCTCGCCATCTAGCGGCCGGGCAATCACGATTTCGCCAAAACGGTCGTAGTTGAAGTACTCGGAAATGACCAACGCCTGGGGCAAGCGCACCAGCATCCCTTCGAAACGCTCTGGGAAGTTTGCGTCAACGAACGGCATCGTCACATCGGTGGGCGCCACGCTGCCGTTGCCGCAGTTGACGATGTTCGTCACGGGCGAGGTGTTGCTGTTCGTGCCGTTGAGCGCGGTCTGGTTGAAGCGTTCGCGGGCGAAGCCGGTGACGCGCACCAACTGGCCGGCGCTGATGGTATTGGCGCTGCCCGTGAAGACAAAGATGCCATCCGAGGTGGCGGGGTCGCCGTCGCCGGTGGCATCTTGAAGATAGAAGCCTTGCAGCCCGGCGCTGCCTTCGTAATCGCCGACGACGACACCCTGCGTGGTGACGGTGCCCGTGATGACCGCTGCCAGCCCGGAACCTTGAATGGCGTAGATGGGCGTGAAAGCCAGGGTGCAGACGTTCAGGGCCGAGAAGCCGACCGTGAAATTGAAGGCCATCGCATCGGGCGGATCGTTGGTATCTTGATCGCGGACGTTGCTGGCGATGATTTCCAATGTGCAGCTCTCGCCGCCCACGAAATCGGTCGCCGGGTTGAGTGTGAAGGTTGTTGGGCCGCCGGACACCACCGTGGTCAGGCTGCCGCTCACCGAACAGGTCAGGGTGTGCCACGGGTCAATGACGTTGACAGGCTCCGAGAAAGTCACCGTGAGGTTGGCGTTCACGGGGACGTCGCTGGCGCCATTGACCGGGAAGGTGCCGGTCACTTCCGGCGGAGCATCCGGGCTACCGCAATTCGCGATGTGCGCGCCCAACCCGCCAAAAGTGTCGGTGATAAATCCATCCCATTCCAGGGAAGGGTTGAAGGCGTCCGAGCCGTTCGGGTCGCCAGTGCAGATCGTGTCTTGGCGCAGGAGGGTGTTATCGGCGGTGCTGGTCAGACCGCTGCCCCATTCCGTGCCGGGGTCGAAGCCAATTTGCCCGATCACGTCAATGATCGTTGAGCCTCGGCGCAGCACCACCGCATCATCGCCGTTGAACCAGCCTGCGCCGTTGGTCTGGTCGGCCTGCGCGAGGATGGCGGCGCTGGCGCTCGATTGTGCCAGCACGTACACGTCGCCGTCGGCGACCGAGCCGGTGAGGGCGATGGTTAACCCGGCAGCGGCGCTCCCGTTGAAAAACATCTGCACGTTATAACCGCCCGCCGCCAGGTTCACGGCCGCGCCGGTGCCGTTGTAGATTTCCAGCGCCTTGTTGTTGCTGGACCCCTCGATGTACTCCGAGAAGAATAGTTCGGTGATCGCCGCTTGCGCGGATTGACTTCCCCCTCCTGCACCGATCAGGCTGAAGGCCATGATCAACGCCAGGCCAACGTTGACGATTCTATGGTGAAGTGCGTTCACAGTTTTGCCTCCTGAGCGACTGCGAAAAATAGAAAGGGCCGGCCTCGATGGAAGCCAGCCCCTTTGCGAAAGTTCTACTACTCGGACACACGTTGCGATTACTCGCGCCCGATGCGACCCTGCACGGGCGGGCCGTCACCGGTTATCGTTAGCGCGCCAGCACCGACCACGCCCTCAGGCCCACCATCACCATCACACCGGCGAAGATGAACAGTATCAACCCACCCAGGACGAGCGGGAGTGAAGGGAAAGTATCCGGCGAGGGCGCTTCTGCTATAAGCACGGAGTCAGGGGCTAAGCGCGGGGTGGGGATGACGGAGCGTTGCCAGCCCGCTGGCAACGGCGCTAGCAACGGTTCTTCCTCATCCCGGAACGGTTCGTCTTCGCCCGCAGCCGCCTGACCCACAATTTTCAGCGGCGCAGTGACCAGAACTATATCCTGCACTCGCGCTTGAAGCACGTATTGGCCGGCCACGGCTTCCACTGGAAGTTCGACCACTTGCGTAAAGTCTCCATGCTCGTTGCCGTGCGCCACGCTCAACGTGAAGGTGGTCTCCTGACCAACCAGCACGATGGTGATAGAGGTATCGGGCACGAGGTTGACGCCGCGAACTTCGAACGTAGCGCCGGGCGGAACATTCTCGTATTGCACCTCTAATCGCGGTGGGCCGACATGAGCGTGCGCCGTATGAACGGAGGCAACGCCCCACGAAACAACATGCAAGACCATCAACCAACGAATGACACAAAAACGATTCATACTGTGAGGACATAGCTAGAGCCAGTGCACGCACCGGCTCTAGCTATCATCCTACCGATAGGATTAGGGCGTGACCACCGGGCAGGTCGCAGCGCCCGTGCAAACAATACGGCCCTGGATGGCCGGGCTGACCGGGCTGTTGGCGGTGATGAAATCCGCCAGCACCTGATCCATGATGCCCTGCGTCGTGACGCGCGGCGTAACCACCGGGTAACTATCGCCGCCGCTAGCCATGAAGTCGTTAATGGCAAGCGTGTAGTTCGAGGCCGCCGTCAGGTCAATCGCCGCGCCGGTACAGCTTCCATCAGCCGCCTGTCGCACTGCGCCCGTCACCCGGCTGCCGGCTGGCAGCGAGATGTTGTAGGTGAAGCACAAGCCCGAAACTTGAGCGAAGCGCCCGTTGGCCGCCGGCATCTGCGAGACGCCATTTTCCAGATACGTCCGCAGTTCAGCGCCATTAATCGTCAGCGTCGCTACCACGTTGCCGAACGGCAGCACCGCCAGATTCTGGCCGCGCGTAATGGGATACGGCGGCGGTGTGTACGGCGGGCAGAAGTCGGAGGGGTTATCCGTGGTCGGGCAGGTCAGATCGGCCCGCAAACCCCCAGCGTTGGTGATAGCGAAGTCAGTGTTGTAGGTGCGCCGCATCGCATCGGTGGCGAGATTGCCTACCAGCGATTCGCACAGGCGACCATCCGGGCGACCGCAGGCATCCGCGCGCGGGATAAAGCGCGTGGAGGTGCCGATCACCGTATTGAAGATCGGCGCGAGCTCCGCGTTCAGCTCGTTGATGCGGGCTTGGATGTCCGAGTCCGGCGTCACGCCGATGTTCCACGGCCTATGGAAGTCGGCCGTCTTGTAGATCACTTCCTTTGTCCGGTTGTCCACGATCAGCGTGACGCGCGTGAAGCGAATGCCCCGGCTGCGATTCTCCGTCACCAGAATGCCGTTGGGCCGCATCGAGATTACCTGGAAGTCCGTATGGTCGCCGATGACGACATCCACCACCGGGTTGCCGCTGGCGTCCACCAACGCATCGGCCAGAGTGATGACTGGGCCGGTCGGGTTGGTGAGCGAGCCGGCGGTCGCACCCTCGTGCCCGAAGGCGATGATGGTCTTGACCCCGCGCGCGCGCAGCTTGGCCGCTTCAGCTTTGATGGCCGCCACCGCATCGGTCACCACGAACGGATCGAGGTTGCCGGGGAAGATCAACGAAGTCAGATCGGCATTTGAGAAGCCGACGAAGCCGGAGCGGAAGCCGAGGAAGTGGGCGGTGGCGGAAGGCGCCCACTCGGCGGGGGTGCGCCCGGTCGCCGGGTCCACGATGTTGGCGGACAGGTATCGGAAGTTCGCCAGCGGGACCTGCTCAGTTCGAAAGAACTCCTGCCCGCGATCGAAGTTGTGGTTGCCGAGACCGTCGAACGTGAAGCCCATGAGGTTCATCAGTTCGATGGTGGGTTTGTCCTCGAAGAAAGTTGAGATGGGCGGAGTCGCCCCAACCGAGTCTCCGCCGGCGATCGTGACCCAACCGCCGTGGGCGTCAGTCCGATAGGCATCGAACCACGGCTGGAGGAAGGCCGCGCCGCCGATGCCAAAGGTCGGGTTGCTAGCGCCTGCACCGCTGACATTATCCGCCGTTTCGCTGAGCGGGATAATCTGGCCATGATAGTCGCTGATGTTGAGGATCGTCGCCATCTTCCACAGGCCAGGGTTCGGGAACAGTTCTGTGCGGATGGAGCCGCGCGCGTTCTGCGGGCCGGGGATGCCCAACAGGAAGGCCAATGTCGGGGCCAGATCAATGGCCCGCATGTGGGTGACCGGCCCGCGATGGCGGATACCCGGCCCGGCGGCAACAAAGGTGCCGTGCATGTTCACAGCGCCTGTCGCATTCACCAAGTCGGGCATGTAACCGTGCTGCCCGAAGAACTGCGAGAAGGCAATGGTCTGGCCGGGCGTGGCCGCATCAAACTGATACGGCGGGCGCGACACGACAATGACATCACCGCTGCGGCTGGGGTGGAGCGAGTCGCTGCCATCCACGTTGCGCAGTTCTTCCTTTTTGAACACGCGGTCAATCACCTGCTTGCCAGGGTTGGCCGGGTCGCTGAGAGTCTGGAAAGCGTTAATGATCTGGTTGCGCACGGTCTCGTAATCTGCCGCGGGAACCGTGCCGCCCGGATCACGCCCGGCGAGGTTGATGTAGATCTGCGCCGTGCCGCCGGCATAACAAACTTTAGCCTTGGCTCCTGCTGCGGCGCGGCAGTTGCTGCTCTGCTCCGCGCCTAAACCGAGATCGGCCAGCACCTTGCTGGCGTTGATGGCGTACCATTGTGGCGCGAAGCCATGATCGGACGAAGCAAAAACGGTCGTGTCGTTTTCGCCCATCAACTCCAGGCCGAGGTGCAAGGTTTCATCTGCCTCCGCATACGCGGCGCGAATGTAGCCTTCGCGCTGCTCGAGGCGATCATCCGGCACGTCATCATTGTTCGCGTCATCGTAATATGGGTTCGGGTCGCCATCCATATCGGTGGGCACTAACAGCGCCAGGAACTGATGCTTGAACTCATCGGTTACCGGGTTGCCCAACATGAGCAAATCGGGATGCACATTCAGGTCGTTGAAGATGTACTCGAGATACGCGAAGTGGGCGTCCTTCCAGAACAACCCCTGCTCGACGTATGTATCCTCGTCCACGATGCCGGCTTCCAGCGGAGCAAAGTCCGCCGCAGTTGACGTGGGGAAGTTCGCACTCAGCGTTTCTTCGAACGCTGCTGAACCGGCTGCGCCGAGCGCGTTGTAAGAAGCGTTCGCGCGCGCGATGGAAGTGAAGTAGACGCGGAACTGGGAAAGGTCGGCGGCGATATCAATGGCCTTGAGATAAAAGCCTGCCGTCTGGCCGGCGCGCGCGCCGGTGAGCGTGACTTTGATGTTCGTCCACTCACCCGCTTCAAGATCGGCAACCGAAGCGCTTCCGTTCCTGCCCGCCGTACCCGGCGCCACCAGCACCCGGTCGTAATTGGTGGTCGAGTCGTCGGTGGAGTCGTAGATATACAAATCGTACAACCGATCCACATTGTCTGCGATTGGAAAGGCTGTGTTAGATATTCCCAGCGTTTCTTGCATCGCCGGGCTGTACGAGGCCGGCACATTCGTCCAACCGGCTGCCGGGTCCAGAGTGACTCGTTGATAAGAAACACCAAAGGCGTTCGCGCCCGCTGGCTGGCCGGGCAGGTCGTAGTTCACCAGCACGCCCCGGTTGGAGAAGAACGTGCGAAAATCCACGACCGGGCCTTGCAGCGCGGGGACAAGTGTTCGTGAGCCGACCCATTCCACCGAGACTACGGTCTTGCCGGCGCGTTCCGCCGCCTGCTGGATCGTATCGGCCTGTAGGATGCCGGTGGTGGCGAAACTGGTGCGGTTGTTGAAATTGCCTTCACCCACGCGGTGGAAGGTATTGTTGGTGGAGCCGTGCTCGCCGGGCCAGGTGCCGGTGGCGAGCGTATACCAACCCACGCCCGTATTCGGCGGGAAGCCTTGGAGTAGGCCGTTGTCGCCCTTCACGCCGCTGGTATACAGGTCGGCGAAAGTGGGCATGACGCCCTCGGCCACGTATTTGTCTACCAAATCGGGTCGCATACCATCGGAAGCGAAGAAGATGGCCTTCTCGGTCGTGGGTTTGCCCGGCGAGGCTGACGCATTGGCAGCAGGAGTAGAACCAAAAGCGCTAACGGTTAACCCTAAAATGAGGAAGAGGTTGAGAAGTCGGTTTTTCATTGTTTTATCCTGTGATAGACAATCACAACGGATTGGGGGCTGGCCGAGGTGCGGTGGCCGGAGGAACACGCCCCGTCGTGCAAATGAGGAGCAGGGAAAGTCAATGTGTGTTGAACAGTGTCTCACCTCCCGTCTTCAGGCAACGCCGGTTGCGTTGAGGCCATCGAATTTTTCAGTGCGGAGACACTCCGCCTCAGGCTACAAACTCAACTTCAATACCTTTTCAACTACAACTTAACCGCTATTCAAATGTCAAAATGAGGGGAGGTACGTTACGGCGATACCACTACTGTCTCAGCGGGACCATGATACCGCGTTTCAAGCGAACGTTCAATCGGAATTTTGGCCCATTGTCCACCGTTTGTTCAAGGTCGCCGGGTGTAAAGCGCACTCCACAGGCGTAGGCGGGCGTATGTCCCAAAATCCGTTGACGGTTGGGTGGGCGCTGTGGTAACATCGCACTCGGCCCGGCCCACAAATCCGGGACTTTCATGCCGCCCGGCGACCCGCGTGCCCCAACGTTGGGGTGAGTGGCGGCTTAGCATAACGCAAAGGAGTAGTCATGTCCCTCATCTCCATGAAGTCCCTGCTGGAGACGGGTGTTCACTTCGGCCATCGCACGCAGAAGTGGCACCCCCGGATGAAGCCGTACATCTTCACCGAACGCAACGGCATCCACATCATTGATTTGCAGCAAACGGTCGAATCGCTGGACAACGCGTACAACCTGACGCGCGACACCGTGGCCCGCGGCGGTACCCTGTTGTTCCTCGGCACCAAGCGCCAGGCGCAGGAGGCCATCCAGAAGGAAGCCGAACGCTGCTCGATGCCGTACGTCAACCAGCGCTGGCTGGGCGGCACGCTCACCAACTGGAAGACCATCAAAGAACAGATCAACGAATTGAAGCGGCTGGAAGACGGCAAGGCCAGCGGCAAGTTCGACGCGCTCACCAAAAAAGAAAATTTGATGATCGACCGCCGCGTGACCAAGCTGCTCGACCGCATCGGCGGCATCCGCACGCTGAACAAGCTGCCCGACCTGCTCTTCATCGTGGATGTGCGCCGCGAGGCGACCGCCGTGCACGAAGCCAACGTCCTCGGCGTGCCGATCATCGCGCTGGTGGACACCAACTGCGATCCGAGCGGCGTGGATTTCGTTATCCCCTCCAACGACGACGCCATCCGCGCCATCAAGCTGATGACGGCCAAGATCGCCGACGCCGCGCTGGATGGCCTGAACATGCGTAAGGACCTGCCCGCCTCCGGGGATGATGAAGACCAATACGGCGAGCCGGACGCCAAAGATGAAGACCTGCTCGGCCCGGCGGTGCGCGCCAAGATGGCTTCCGGCGAGTTGGAGTTTTCTGGAAGTGAAGAAAGTGGTAATGCGGCATGAGCACAGTTGAAATTTCCGCCCAAATGGTGAAGGCGCTGCGCGAGGCGACCGGCGCGGGCATCCTCGATTGTCGCAAAGCACTGACCGAGAACGGCGGTGACTTCGACAAGGCGGTCGCGTATCTGCGCGAGAAGGGCCTGGCCTCCGCCTCGAAGAAAGCGGGCCGCGAGGCGAAAGAAGGCAAGGTTGAGTTGTACAGCCACGGCGGTGGCCGCGTGGGCGTGATGGTGGAAGTGAACTGCGAGACGGACTTCGTGGCCCGCACGGAGCAATTCCAAAACTTCGCCCACGAACTCGCCCTGCATATCGCCGCCGCCGCGCCGCGCTATATGGATGTGGCTGACGTGCCCGCCGACGTGCTGGAGAATGAGCGGGCCAGCGCCCGCAACCGCGCGCGCGAAGAAAGCAAGCCCGAAAAGATCTGGGATAAGATCGTCGAAGGCCGCCTCGAAAAGTTTTATCAGGAAGCGTGCTTGCTCAAGCAGCCGTACGTGAAAGACGAGAGCCAGACCGTCACCGAACTGCTCAAAGCGACTATGGCCGCGACCGGCGAGAACATCATCATCCGTCGTTTCGCACGCTGGGAACTCGGTGAGGCCGCCGGTTAGCTCGGCAGTGACGGGTGACTGAGAAAATCAGTCACCCGTTTTTGTAACAACAGCCGGGAACTGAAGGAATTGCAGAACTCGGAGATGATCCGTCGGTTCCCGAGCTCCTTTGTTTCCTGCTTTGTGAGGTTTTCATGGCAACTCCGCACTATCGCCGCATCCTGCTCAAAATCGGTGGCGAGGCCCTGGCCGGCATCGGCGGGCACGGCATCAACCCCGATAACGCCGAAGAGATTGCGGGCAAGGTGAAGATGGTGCGCGATTTGGGGGTGGAGGTGGCGCTGGTGATTGGCGGCGGCAACCTGTGGCGCGGGCGCGAGGGAATTCAACACGGGATGGAGCGCGCCACTGCCGATTACATCGGCATGATCGGCACGGTGATGAACGCGCTGGCTTTGCAGGATGCGTTGGAACGGGGCGGCGTCTTCACCCGTGTACAAGCGGCTATCG
>JBQTJD010000818.1:0-5341 GCA_052387475.1 Anaerolineales bacterium
CACCGGCGACCTTTGGGATGTACTATGTCGCCCATCGTCTGGCCCGTGAACAGACCATCTCTCTTGGGGATCTGTGGATCGGTCTGCGGCGCTACTTTGTAAAGAGTTGGCTTTGGATGCTATTCAATCTCGTAGTCGCGTTTGTGGTCTGGATAAACATCAGTTTCTACTCGCAGTTCGGCGGCGCATGGTGGGCCACGCTGTTGCAAGGCGTTTTGGTGTCGTTCGGCGCGGGCTGGGCGATGATGCAATTTTTCGCCGTGCCCTACGTGTTGGAGTTGAAGGCTGAAAGCTTCCGCACCGGGCTGCGGAATAGCGCGTACACATTCCTGGCCTCGCCGGCCTATGCGTTGACGCTGATCGTCCTGGCCGGGCTGGTGCTGGCGGGGAGCGTGGCGCTGGTGGGGCCGCTGCTGCTGGGCGCGGCCAGTTTCGTCGCCTTGCTGGGGGCCTTCGCCGTGCGCGAGCGGATCGCACACTATCGTAAAGCAGTGGATGGCCCGCAGCCTGACCGCGACTCAAAATAAAGCAGCCCGCTGCTACCTGCCAGCGGGCTGCTTTTTTGTGCGCTAACTTACAACTTATGGCGGCGTGTTCGTCGGCGTGGAAGTGAAAATCACCGGCGTATTGGTCGGCGTGCAGAACGGCGGGCAGGGCAGCGTGGGGGTGTTCGTCACCGGGGTCGGCGTCGCGGTGGGGGGTGCGGGCGTGTCAGTCGCCGTGGGCAACAGCGTATTGGTAGGCGTCGGCGGCGCCGGAGTGCTGGTCGCCGTGGGCGGGATGGGGGTATCGGTCGGAGGCGGTGGCGGCGATGTGTTGGTCGCGGTCGGTGGCACCGGAGTGCTGGTCGCTGTCGGCGGAATGGGAGTGCTGGTGCGTGTCGCTGTGAACGTGGCGGTCGGCGGCACGGGCGTGCTGGTCGCTGTTGGGATGGGCGTTGCAGTGCGCGTGGCCGTGTTGGTCGGGAGGGGCGACGGCGTGAAGGTCGGCGTATCCGTTGGCGACCAGAAGCTGGTGGCCGTAGGCGTTTGCGATGGTGTGAAAGTCCACGTCGGTAGAATTACGCGCGTGCGCGTTGGGCTGAACGTCGCCGAGGGCGTGACGCCGGGCGCAATCGTGGCCGGCACATCGGTGGGGCGCTCAGTCACCGTGGCGGTCGGCGATGGGAGGACGGTGCGGGTCGGTGTCGGCAACGGCCCCCAAAAAGCAATCGGCGTTTCATCGATGATGCCGCCGCCCCGTTCACGCCGGATGTCCTCAATGATTTGTGGATTGAGGGGCGGAAAGGCGATGAACGGCCACGGCGAGTAATCGGCCGACAAACGCGAGCGCGTATCCGCGAGCAGCGGTTCGCCCAAACTGAGCAGCGCCAATTGCCCACACAAAATGAAGAAGCCGTACACCAGCGCAGCAAAGCCAACCAGGCCGGCCAGTTGCCGCAGTGCGCCGAGGGCGCGCCGGTCAGGCGCGTCATGCTCGGGAACCGGCAGACCCAACGATGACTGCATGGCTCAATCCACCACCGCCGCGGGGACGGGCTGCAAGACGGCCACTGCCGGCAGGCACACCGTAATGGTGCTGCCCACCGGGCCGCGATTGCCGATCCACACCTGCCCGCCCAACCGCTCGATGATGGCTTTGACGATGGCAAGTTCGAGGCCGGTGCCCTCGGGCGAGGCGCCGGTTTCGACAAAGGCTTTCTCGAAGATGTGCGGCAACTCCGTTTCATCGACGCCCGGGCCGGAGTCCGTCACATCGATCCAGACTTGATGTTCGTGCTCGCGCGCTACCAGTTTGATTTCATCGCCCGGCGAACTGCGGGCGGCGGCGCGCACGATCAACCCGTTGAGCAACTGGCGCAGCAACTCGAGGTCGGCGCGGACTTGCGGCAGCGAGGCCACCGGCTCCACATTCAGCTTGAGACCTTTGTCGTGCAGCAGCCCAGAGGTCAGCGTCTTGCTGGTTTCCTCCAGCGCCGCCACCAAATCCACATCGGTCAACCGAATGCTGACACCGGACTCGATTTGCACCAATCCCAGTAAGCCTTCCATCCACTGCCATACACGATCCCACAGGCGCACGAGCCGCTGGATCAGCTCACCGGTGCGGCCCACCTTGGCTTCAGGCACGTCGCTCAGTTCGGCCAGGGCGATGACGGCCTGCGCCAACGGAAAACGAATCTTGCCGGCGGCTTCGGTCAGCATCCGCATCTTCAAATCGTCGAGCCGCTTGAGGTGCGTCACGTCGCGCAACACCATCATCCAACCCTCGTACCCATCACTTTGCATCAGGGTCGAGAGGTTGACCATTTGCACCGAGCCATCCGTCCAGGGCAATTCAATCGTCGTGGGCCGTCGCCCGCCGACCGACTGCCAGTTTTGGATCAACGTGAGCAGCATCTTGGGCAGGTTGCCGGCGAACGGCTCGCCCATGAGGTTGTCTTTGTGCAGCAACCGGGCCGCGGCGGGGTTGACGATGGTGAGCGTGCCATTGGCCTCCGCAGAGATGATGGCGTCGCTCGAACGGGCGATGAGGGTGATGAGCCGGCTCGCCTCCGCTGCCAGTTTGAGCCGCAACTCCTCGCGCTCCAGCTTCAGCCGGCGATGCGCGGCCGCCCGCTCCACCGCCACCGACAGCTCGCCGATCACTTCCAACGGTTTGAGCAGATAATCAAAAGCCCCCTCGGCGCGCATGGCGGCGATGGCCGTTTCGAGCGTGGCAGCGGCGGTGATGACGATAATCTGCACATGCTCATCGAGTTTGCGCACTTCACGGATCAGCTCCAGCCCGCTGAGGTTGGGCATCATCAGGTCGGTAACCATCACGGCGAACGGGCCTTGCGCGCGCATCACCTGCAGCGCGTCGAGGCCATCGACCGCCGCCTCCACCGCGTAGCCGCGCCGTTGCAAATGCGTGGCCATCAGGTTGCGAAAGGCCTCGCTATCATCCACCACTAAAACGCGTTCGCCCGCCATTGTTAGTCTATTACCTCGCCGCTCTCGGAATGAGTCTCATCTTGAGTCAATGGCAGAGTAATGAGAAAAGTCGTGCCCTGCCCCACCACACTTTCCACTTTCAGTGTGCCCTGGTGCCGCGCAATGATCCCATAGCTCACCGATAGTCCCAGCCCGGTGCCGTCCCCCTCGCTCTTCGTCGTGAAAAATGGATCGAAGATACGCCGCAAATTTTCCGGGGCGATGCCGACGCCCGTATCCATGACGCGTAACGTGACGTGCTGTTCAGTCGCGGCTAGGCTCAATGTGAGGCTGCCACCGCCGGGCATGGCCTGCACTGCGTTTTGGATCAAGTTGATCAACACCTGCTCGATCTGCTGTGCGTCATATTGCACCAGCACCGGTTCCGCCGGCAAATCGAGGCTGGCATTCACCCGCCCGCGCCGCACCAGGTACTCGGTCAGGCGCAGCGCGGCCTGCAACGTCTCGCGCAAGTCGCGCCGGTTCATGTCGGGTGTGGATTGGCGTGCGAAGGTGAGCAGATCGCTGACAATCGTGTTCGCGCGCCCGGCGTTATCGCGGATGAGGGTGAGCTGTTCGCGCGCGAAATCATCCACGTTTTCTTCCTGCAGAATTTCGGCCAGTCCCTTGATGACGGCCAGCGGGTTTTTTACGTCGTGCACGATGCCGGCGGTGAGTTGGCCGACGGCGGCCAGCTTTTCGGATTGCACCAGTTGCTGTTGGGTGGATTGCAGCCGGTCGTTGATGACGGCCAACTCGCGATTGCGCTGTGCGGTCTCAGCCAGCAAGCTGTTGGCTTGCTCAGTGCGGTCACGCAGGTTATCGGTCATCGCATCGAACGCCTCCGCCAGATCACCGATTTCGTCGGCGCGCTGCACGTTTGATTTTTGCGTTAGATCGCCGCCCGCGACAGCCTGGGCAGCCTGACGCAATTTCAGAATTGGACTAGCGGTATTAGTGGCGAGCCAATAGCCAACGGCCAACACCGCCAGCGTCGCGATCGTGAAGATGGCGGCAAAGGTGCCCCGACTGGACACTTCTGTATTGACCACATAATCGCTGCGCAGCGCCACCCCCAACACTCCCGCCGGTTGATTCCGCACCAGAAAAGGCGAGTACGAAAATTCGTATTGAAATTCATCCAATGTCACGGGTGGCTTGACCAGGGAGCGATTTGGCTCAATGGGCACAGCGGTCAAGCTGGCAATCTCCGGCGCCGAGAGCTTGAGCGCTTCCACCCCTTCCTTCGGGTCGAGGAAGGTTCGGGCAATGATATTGCCTTCTTTATCCAAAATCATCGCCGCCTGGGCGAGCGATTGATCACGCAGGGTTGCCAGTAATTTGTCCAAGCGCGATCCGAGCAGGATACCGCCCACTATTTCACCGGCGTTGTTGCGCACAGGCGCGCTGGCGAACAGAAACGTTCCATCGCCCAAGGTGCGCACGCCGGCGAACTTATCACCCGTTTCATCGGCCTGTCCGGCCAACGCCGCCTGCACCAGCGGTTCTTTGGAAAGATCAACGCCACTCGACGTGGCCGCGCTGTTCCCTTCCGCGTTGAGGATCAGCGACAGCGCTTCTTGCCCCTGGCGATTGACGACCGTCATCACTTCAATCTGTTCGTTGAGCACGGTCGGGGTGAGCAGACCGCGCAGCACTTCCGCATCACTATTCTCCAGTGCTTCCGGCACGCCGACGGTAAAGGCCAATTGTCGCAGTTGGGCAAGATGAAGGCTTTCGCGTTGGACCAGGCCGGTGGCGAAATTGCTGCTAGACGCGCTGAGATTGGTGTAGAAGCGCTCCCGCACAGAGCCTGACACCAGGCGAATGATGACAAAAATGCCGGCGGCGGCTACCAGCAAAGTGAGCAATACATAGGGGATGGAGAACTTGGTGCGCAACCCACCTAGTCGTGAACGGGACGGCGACTGAGTCGCCAACGCACCGGCAGGCTTAATGACCGTCTGCGCCACCGTGGGTTTGGTGGGCGGTTCAGACGAGAGGGGTTGATCAGACAAGGGCGTGACGGCCACGTTTGCGTCCGATTAAGAGCCTATCCGTAGTTGGGCTTGAACGCTCAATTTGAGCCGCTCACTTACGGATAGACGATGATCACAGTATAACTGTTGGTATGAGCTATTCTACACCAACAGAATTCTCTCAGAGTTGGAATTGAGATAAAAGTCCGCCGAAAGTCCTACTCGGCACATCCGGTTTTTTGTGGAAAACGTGAAGACGACTGGGAGGTTAGGCCGCCATCTTTTCGGCTTCGGCGCGCAGAGCATGGCGCACGCGTTCGTATTCGCGTTCAATCTGTGCCAGCACTTCGGGCGCGCCAGCCAATGCGCCGCCCCGACTCTGCTTCT
>JBQTJD010000819.1:0-3188 GCA_052387475.1 Anaerolineales bacterium
CGCCAGCGGGGATTTGAGCCGCGTCCACCGGTGGGCACGTCGTCAGATCGCGCCGGTTGCCGATCACATCGAACACCACCGCCGAGGTTTGCCGCCAGATGTTGGCGCTGTAGCCGAAGCTCTCAGCTTGCTGCGGCGTCCCACGCCGCAGCAAGCTCTGCATCAATCGCCCGAGCCAACCGCTTAGCCAACCGGCCAGCCACTTGCGTTGCGCCGCGCCATGTTGATTGAGATGTTGCCTGGCCGCGTGCTTGAGCACTGCTACCAACTGCGTGGGGTCATCGCCTGCCGCCGATGGGAGTCGGCCCACCGGCCACTCGGGCACGAAGTAGTTGTCGTCGCTGCTGGCGTACGGGTTGTCGGAGGGGATGTCGGCGTCGGGGTCTTCGGTGGGGTTGGGCAGATGATGAAAGGGAATGATCTCCGGGCCGCCGACGATGACGAGCGCGCCCAACGCCTCCTCGTTTCCCGTCAGCTTTTCGGTGAGTTGTCCGATCAGTAGTTTGATGTGCCATGCGTTGCCGGCGTCCACCGGTTCAAGACCGAATGCCTTCAGCGACTCGGCATCATCCACATAGGCTACATGCGACAGCATCTGTGTCTGCGCCTCGGCCAGCGCGTGGATGGCGTTATCCACGACGGCGAAACCATCCGCGCCGTAAACGCGTGTGAGCGCGGTCTTGCTCGACAGCAACACGTACGCATCACGAGTCTCTATATGAGTTTTAGTTTTGGCTGAAGACTTGACGCCGAGTTGCTCGGCCAGCGCTTCGAGTTCCTTTTGAATCTCGGCAATCTCGCCTGTCGAAAACCGTTCACCGTTGACTGTTGACTGTTTACTGGCCGTTGCGCCATTCAACCGATTCAGCCCGAGCGTCTCGATGAGCCGCGCCGGGAGTGGGCCGGGCAGTTCGAGTTTGATGTCACTTACGCCCTGCCATAGCGCGCGGTATGGATTCTGTTCGCCCCAGTGCCGCGCGGCCACCTGCCCGGTGATGTCTTGTGCTGCGGCGTCGTGCAGCAGTTCAATCGCGCGCGCGTTTTCTCCGGTGGCGAACAGGCACTCGGCCAGGCACAGCTTGAACGCAATCGTGTCCGGCCAGCGTTGGCTCAATCCCTCGGCCAGCGGTCGCGCGAGGTCGAGTCGCCTTGCGCCCCACAGCGCGCTGAGGTGGATGAGGGCTGTCAGCGGCGACTCGGTGTTCGCGCCGAGCGTGGCAGCGGACTCACGGCGCGCGGCCTCCCAATCACCAGTCTGCGCGGCCACGTACGCCGCGCGGGCCATCGTTGCCCAATCGGGCACACGCACCGGGGCGGGCATTCCCAACCCATCCACCACGTGCGCGGCCGCGAAGGCCGCAATCTCAGCGGTTGGATTGGCGAAGCCAATCAACCCGCCGAGCAACCGTTGCGCACGCGCTTGTGCAGGATCGGCGGCGACGAGCGTTTGCAGCGTGCGGATGGCGGCGGCTTTGTCGCCGGTGGCGGCCTGGGTGCGGGCCAGCATGAAGTGCAGTTCGAGGTCGCCGGGCCAATCGGCGAGGGTGCGGCGGATGATGCGCCCGGCGTATTCAGTAACGTTGGCGGCCAGCGCGGCTTCGAGCAGTTGCAGGAGGTGAGTGCGTTGCATGCGTGTCCCTTCGCGTGTGTCTGTTCGTCACGCAGGGATATGCAAGAGGTGTGCCAGGAAACGAAAAGGCCTCCCCATACAGGGAGGCCTGTCGTGCAAGATCTGTTGCGCCCAATCTCAACGGATGATGAGCGGCGTGTACAGGCTGTTCAGTGGCGGGCTATTGCCGAAGAAGCAGGCTTGGCCTCGATTGAGATCGGATTGGTTGACCGGAGTAGCCAGTGCGGCGTCATTGCTTTCAGCGCGCAGGTCAAAATCCGGCGTGGCGCTGCTGCCGCCAGAGGCCAGTGTGCCGGTGTCGAAGTACTCGTAGGCTGAGGGAGTGTTCCATATTCCGACATAACTCCATGCACTCGTGTCCGTCTGTCGAGCAAGTTCGCCCACGTCGCCCTCGCCGGGGTCGGTTGCGCCCCCGCCGTTGGAATAGCCTGTCAACACTGGACTGCTGGCTGTGCCGAGCGCGTCCATCCGGCCATAGTTGAAGCAGAGGTTACCGCTGCGGTCTATGCGGGGCCGGCTACTGGAAAGCAGACTCGTGCCGGCGATGGGGGTGAAGCGCAGGTCGGTGCTGCCTTCAACCGTGCTGGGACTGCTGGCATTTTCGTCAGCGTTTGTGCCATCGTCGTATAGCGACACCGAGAGTGAATTGCTCGAGCCGCAACTTTCGAGTCCAAATTCTGGCACATTGATCCAGCGTGCGACGAAGTGGTTGATGTTGGCAAAGCCCAGGGCCTGAATAGGGAAGGTGCTGGTATACACACTGCGGCTGCTTGGGTTGAGGTCCATCCACGCCCCGGCGATGCGCGCCGATCCACTCAAAAGCTCGGCCGGGGTTGGGGTGTTGTCCGTATCGCCGGCGCTCAGCGTGAGATTGCCGTTCGAGTTGAGATAGAACCCATTCCAGACGGCGCTCGGTGAACTGGCTCCAAACCAAAACTCAAAGCCGCCATTGCCGAAACCGGAGACAGCCGGACTGCCAATGGCGCCGCCATCATCACCCGCAACGGGTGGATTTTGATCATCGCCGCCTGCAACCTGATGGCCGGGATCGAAGTCGTCGAAGACGACAGCGGCGCTGGTGGTAGTGTCGTCGCCCTGCGGCGAACCATTGGGCAGGTAAGTGAATGCAGCCGCATTGTTGCGCGCGCGGTTAAGGTAGAGCAGGAACCCGCGACTAAGGCCAGCCACCCCGGTGGGCGTCACCGACAGCTGATCCAGAGGCGCGGTCCAAAAGAGGTGATCGAAACGATCCGAATCGCCATCGCCGGTGTTGCCACCATTGATGGGCGGATTCGGCGGTGTATCACCGCGCAAATCCACGTAGTCGCCTCGGCGATCGCTCGGTTTGCTATCGGGAAAGACCAAAATCTCGCCGCGTGTCGGGGACGGGTTCGTGCCGACGCCAGCAGGCGTGCCGCCCGAGACCACGTACACCTTGCTCTCCTCATCTACCGCGATGCCGGAGAACACGCTGTAGTCAACTTGCAAATCCACTTTCAACGTATTGCTGGTGGTGGCCCCGACCACCGTCGAGCGCACGTCCGGCCCATTGCCGGTT
>JBQTJD010000820.1:0-12777 GCA_052387475.1 Anaerolineales bacterium
CCGACGGGCACTTTGATCGCCGAGCCGGTGGCCACGGCTGCCATGCCGCGTTGCAGCCCGTCCGTGGCATCCATCGCCACGCAGCGCACCCAGTTGTCGCCGAGGTGATTTTGCACTTCGAGGATCATCGGCTCCTGGTTGGGTCGTGCGACTTCAATGGCGTCGAACATTTCGGGCAGTTGGTCTTGCGGGAACTCACAATCCACCACGCCGCCCAAAATCTGCACAATCTTTCCGGTTGAAGTTGCCATGTCGTCTCCAGTGTTCAGTGAACAGTAGGCAGTGAACTGTGTGGGCCGTTCACTGTTTACCGTTCACTGGTTTACTCTGCCTGCGCCTGGGCTTCCGCGCCGCCGGCGATGTCGAGCATGTCGCTCGTGATCGCCAACTGGCGGGCTTTGTTGTAATCGAGTTGCAATGAACTGATCAGGTCTTTGGCGTTGTCGGTGGCGTTGCGCATGGCCGTCATGCGGGCGGCGTGTTCGCTGGCCAGTGATTCGAGCAGCGCCTGATATGCCTGCAACTGCGTGAAGCGCGGGATGATGATGCCCAGCAATTCTTCACGCGAAGGTTCGTACGTGTACGCGGCGGAAAGACTGCGCGTCGTCGCGCCTTCCGCTGCTTCGGCGGTCTCTTCGGCCTCGGGGCGCAAGGGCAGGACTTGCACGACGCGCGGTTCCTGCCGCAGCATATTCACAAAGTCGGTATAGGCCAGATAGACCCGATCCGTTCGAGCGTTGAGAAAGTCTTCCACAATTAAGCGGCCAATCGAGGCGCTGTCGTTAAACGAAGGGTTGCCCGGCAGGCCCACGAACTCACCGACGATGCTCTGCTTGCGGCGCAGCAACAGGTCGCGGCCCTTCCGGCCGACGGCCACGTAGCGCACGGCGGCGGTCTGCTTCCGCGCGAAGTTCAAAGCGGCCCGCAGGGCGTTGGTGTTGTAAGCCCCGCACAGACCTCGGTCGCTGGTGTAAAGCACGATGGTGATGTTGGTAACGTTGCTGCGCGCCTGCAGCAAAGGATGAAACGTCGCCACATTACCCGGCTGCTGGCTGAGGTGGCGCAGGATTTGCAGCGCTTTGGCCGCGTACTGCCGCGTCGCCAACACCGCCAGTTGGGCTTTGCGCACCTTCGAGGCGCTGACCGCTTCGAGCGCCTTGGTCACCTGCGCGATATTTTTGACGCTCCGGATCTGGAGCCGCATGTTGCGTAACGATGGCATGGCGATGGTAGATTCTTGATTTCTGATTTTCGATTTCTGATTGCTGATTGAAAATCAAAAATCAGCAATCAGAAATCATAAATTAGTTTTGCCAGCCGGCGTTGAATTCCTGAATCGCTTCCTTCAACTTGTCCTCGGTCTCAGGCGAAACGGTTTTCTTCTCGGCGATGTCCCGGCCGACGTCGGGGTGCGACGTTTCCATGAAGCGCGCAAACGCCGCCTCCCACGCCCGCATCTTATCCACCGGCACGGTGTCCACCAGGCCGCGCGTTCCGGCGTACATCGTCATCACCTGGTTTTCGAGCGAGACCGGTTCATACTGCGGCTGCTTGAGGATGTCGGTCAGTCGATAACCGCGGTCGAGCTGACGCTGCGTCGCTTTGTCCAGGTCGGAGCCGAAGGTGGCGAAGGCGGCCAATTCGCGGAAAGCGGACATGTCACCTTTGAGTTGGCCAGCCACTTGCTTCATCGCCTTCGTCTGCGCGTCACCACCTACCCGCGAGACTGAAATGCCGACGTTGACGGCCGGGCGGATGCCCGAATAGAAGAGGTCACTCTCCAGATAAATCTGGCCGTCGGTGATGGAGATGACGTTGGTGGGCACGTAAGCCGACACGTCGCCGAGCAGCGTTTCGATGATGGGCAGCGCGGTGAGCGATCCGCCGCCGCGCGCATCGGAAAGTTGCGCCGCGCGTTCGAGCAGGCGCGAGTGCAGATAAAAAACATCACCTGGATACGCCTCGCGGCCCGGCGGGCGGCGCAGCAGCAGCGAGACCTGCCGATAGGCCCAGGCATGCTTGGAGAGATCGTCGTACACAATCAGCGCATCGCGGCCCGTCTCCATGAACTCCTCACCGATGGCGCAGCCCGCATACGGGGCGATGTATTGCATGGCAGCGGGGTCGTCGGCGGCGGCGACCACGATGATGGTGTACTCCATCGCCCCATACTTTTCCAGCGTGCCCAGCACACGCGCAATCTGCGCCTTCTTCTGGCCGATGGCGACGTAGATGCAAAACAGATCCTTGCCCTTTTGATTGATGATGGTGTCAATCGCCAGCGCGGTCTTGCCGGGTTGCCGGTCGCCGATGATGAGCTGGCGCTGGCCGCGGCCTACCGGGATCATGGCATCCAGCGGTTTGATGCCGGTCTGCACCGGGCGCTTCACATCTTTGCGTTCCACTACGCCGGGGCCGATGCGTTCCAGCGGGCGGAACTGGTTGGTGTTGATGGGGCCTTTGCCGTCAATCGGCTCACCGAGGGCGTTCACCACGCGGCCCACCAGCGCGTCTCACACCGGGACGGAGGCGATACGACCGGTGCCACGCACCAGCATCCCTTCCTCAATCCCGCTGTAATCACCCAGGGTAATGATGCCGACGTTATCCTGTTCGAGGTTGAAGGCCACGCCCATCACCCCGTTATCGAACTGCACCAATTCTTGCGCCCGAACCGCACTTAGGCCCGAAGCCTTGGCGATGCCATCGCCCGCCTCCATCACGTGGCCTACGTCCTGAGCTTCGATTTTGGGTTGATAGGAGTCAATTTGTTTTTGGAGTGACAGGGCTAAGTCTTTGACAAAATCAGACATGCGATGTGGCCTCCGGCCAAAAGTTGTAGAGTTTTTATCACAATTTGGCCCGGGTACGTGAGGCGGCTCGCTGCTTAAGGGCCGCCTCACGTACCCCGATGTCCCAAGTTGAGATTTCTCGATAGGGGGATGCGGCGCAACTTTTATTGCGGCGCGGATAATACTTGAAAAGGTAGGGGGTGTCCAGCCGTGCGAAGCTTTTGGCGATGCGCGTTGGCATACTGATGAGAACGAAAATAGATACAAAACATCGGCGTTTTGCTTGACAAAGGGATATGGCGAGCATACAATCGCTTCAACCTCAGTGATAACCGACTCCATGGGAGACTTCAATGGCACACGAACTACCTCCACTGCCGTACGCGCATGATGCTTTGGAGCCACACATCGATGCGCAGACGATGCAGATCCATCACGGCAAACATCACAACGCCTACGTCACCAATCTGAACAAGGCGCTTGAAAGCGCTCCTGACCTGCAGAGCAAATCGGCGGAAGAACTGATTAAAAATCTCAGCGCGGCGCCGGAGGGCATCCGCACTGCGGTGCGCAACAACGGCGGCGGGCACGTCAATCACAGCATGTTTTGGAACCTGATGGGCCCGAACGCCGGCGGCGAGCCGGCGGGCGAGCTAGGAGATGCCATCAAGGCCGCCTTTGGCAGCTTCGATGACTTCAAGACAAAATTCGAGGCGGCCGGCACGGGGCGCTTTGGCAGCGGCTGGGCGTGGCTGGTGGTGAACGGCGGTAATCTGGAAATCGTCTCTACGGCCAATCAGGATAATCCCGCCATGGGCAAAACCGTCGCCGGTGCGGAGGGGACTCCCATTCTGGGCGTGGACGTCTGGGAACACGCGTATTATTTGAAATATCAGAACCGCCGGCCCGACTATCTCAAGGCCTGGTGGAATGTTGTGAACTGGAACGCCGTTGCCAAGCTTTATGAGGCGGCCAAATAGAGAGCGAATACTGGAAAGGCTGTAAGCGCGCTATTTGCGGCGTCTCTCTATCCCTATCCATCTTCGGAGAAACCTATGACCCACATCATCACCAGCCTCTGCCTGCGCGATGCCGGTTGTATCGAGGTCTGCCCGGTGGAGTGCATCGTGCCCGGCAAGCCCGAGAACGAATGGCCGTGGATGTACATCGACCCGGTCACCTGCATCGACTGTGGCGCCTGCGTGCCGGAGTGCCCGTATGAGGCCATCTTCCCTGAGGATGAAGTGCCGGGCGCGCACACAGCCAAAGATGGCCAGCGGCTAAATGCGCCGCGCGACCCGAACTACGCCGAACGCGCCACCGAGCATTGGGAAGGCGAGAGCAAGACCGGCCCGGTGGCGTTGAGTACAACTTTGACCCTGGCAGCCGGTGACGTCGTGGACTTGCGCGCCGATATCCAGCCGAACTATGACTTCTTTCAAGGCGGCCCGGGCTACAACGCGGGCAAGTAGGTCGGTTGGTTTGTGTGAAGGCGAGGAGGAAGTCCGAATGGGCTTCCTCCTTTTCGTGTCAGTTGACGAAGGACGACGGACGAAAGACGAAAGTGGCGGACGGCATGCCGTCCGCTTAAGCAAATGCTGTGCATTTGCCACCTTCGTCGTTCGTCTTCCGTCTTTCGTCCAAAGCTATTACCAACTTCCGAATCGAAAAAGACTCGCTGGGTGAAATTCAAGTACCGGCGGATGCGCTCTACGGCGTGCAGACGCAACGGGCCGTGCTCAACTTTCCAGTGTCCGGTCTGCGCCCGTGGCGCGCGTTTGTGTGGAGCATGGCCACCCTCAAACGGGCGGCAGCAGAGGTCAACGGCGCGCTTGGCCTCTTCGCCGACCGCGAGGTGGACGGCAGGAAGTACACGGCGCCGCAATTAGTGGACGCCATCGTGCAGGCCGCGCAGGAAGTCATTGAAGGCAAGTGGGATGGGCACTTCGTCGTCGATCCGTTCCAGGCCGGCGCTGGCACCAGCCACAACATGAACACCAACGAGGTCATCGCCAACCGCGCTACCGAGCTCCTTGGCGGCGTGCGCGGCAAGTACATCGTCGGGCCGAACGATCACGTCAACATGGCCCAATCCACCAACGACACCATCCCGACCGCCATCCGCCTCGGCGCATTGTGGCGGCTCGATGAGTTGTTGCACACACTTGATACGCTCGCGACCGAACTGGAGAAGAAAGCGGCGGAGTTCGATGACATCGTAAAGTCGGGCCGCACGCATTTGCAGGATGCAGTACCCGTGCGGTTGGGACAGGAGTTTGGCGCTTACGCGAAGGCGGTGCGGCGAGACCGTGAACGGGTGGCCCGCTCCGCCGATGGGCTGCGGCGGCTCGGCATCGGCGGCACGGCCACCGGCACCGGCCTCAACGCGCATCCCGACTATCACGCCGGCATGGTCAAGCGTCTCGAGGAGTTGACGGGCATCAAGCTCTATGTCTCGGATAATCTTTTCGAGTCGATGCAGTCCATGGCCGATGCGGCGGACTTTTCGTCATCACTGCGCACCTGCGCAGTGACGCTGACCCGCATCGCCAACGACTTTCGCCTATTGTCCTCCGGCCCGACTACCGGCCTCGACGAGATACGGTTGCCGGCCGTGCAGCCGGGTTCTTCCATCATGCCCGGCAAGGTCAACCCGGTGCTGGCCGAGATGTTGAATCAGGCCATGTTTCACGTGCAGGGCTGCGATCACACCGTCGCGCTGGCAGCGCAGGCCGGGCAGTTGGAACTCAATGTGATGATGCCCATCATCGCCCACAATCTTTTTGAAGCGATGCAGGTGATGATCGGCGCGGTGGGCGCGTTCACCAGGTTCTGCGTGGTGGGCGTAACCGCGCAGCGCGAGAAGGCCGAGGGCTGGCTAGGCAAGAACGCCATCGTCGCCACGGCGCTCAATCCGCTCGTAGGCTACATGGTCGCGGGCGAATTGGTGAAGGATGCGATGAAGCGCAATATCACCATCCGCGAGTCGGCGGCAGAGCGGGTTGCGAAAGGTGATCTGAAACACAAGGACACCGGCGCGGCCATCACGCTCGCCGATGTGGATGCGGTGCTCGGCGATTTGCGCAAGCTGACGGAGGGTGGATTGGGCGGCCCAGCGGGCGGGGGGTAGGAAACGCTGGAAAGAAAGGCAAACGAACCGGGTCGGCCTATGCACTGACCCGGTTCGTTTGGGCGGCAATTTAGAGTCGTTCAACCCCCACTCTTTCCTGAAGCCATAGGTTTACGAGACTTTGAGTGCTCAAGCCTCGGGCAGCAGCGACGCGGCGCACACGGTTGATTAAGTCTGCATCCACGGCTACGTAATGCTTGCGCGCACGCAGGTTGACGGTGAATTGAACAGGCCGGGTCTTGAAATCAGTCAGGTCATGCGCGTCCCAAAACTCACTCAGTTCGGCAATTGAACTGGATTTGGATAGGCTGGTAATTTTCGGCTGGCGTTTAGTTGTCTTTGTGTTTTTCATAGTGTCTGCGCTCATTGTTGGTCATCTCGCGCGCACTCAAGATGAGCGCTTGTTTGGTGCGCTTCTTGTAAATGAAGTAGACAATGACGAAACGGCCCACCTCGGTTTGGCCCTGAACCGCGTACACATCTTCACCGCGCCTGTAGCCGCGCTCGACAAATTGAAACTGGGGTCCGTTGAAGAACACTTCCTCGACTTCATACAATTGCAGATTGTGTTTCCAGATGATCTTATCTTCAATCTCCTCCAGCCAAATGAAGTCTTCGATGTTCATCGCAACTGACCCGAATTATACAACGCCCGGCATCGGTAATCGGTGAATGGCACGCGTTGAATCGAAAGCAGCCCGGCGGACAGAGAATAGGAAGCGATAGAAATGGGGGAAAGAAAGGAAAACACACCGGGTCAGTTTTGACCGTCACCGCGCACCCGCGGTTTCCAGAATCTCAATCATCTCCGTGTAACCGTGGCTGCGCGCGTGGGCCAGCGGCGTCACCCCATTGCCGTCGGCCAGATTGACATCCGCACCCGCTGCCACCAGCAGCCGCACGACCTCGGTGTGCCGCTGACCGCCGTCGCCGAGGATGATCGCCTCCAATAGCGCCGTCCAACCCAAACGATTGACGTGATCAATTTTGATGTCGGTCTTGAGCAATTCGCGGATGATCTCCCCGTGGCCGCGATCCGCCGCGCGGATCAGGCCGGTGCCGTTGTAGCTGTCGAGGCTGTGCACGTCTGCGCCGGCCTGCAATGTCATCTGCAACAATTCAAGATAGCCATCGGACGTGGAAATCAGATAGGCGCTTTGCTGCGTGTCATCCTGCGCGTTCACGTCTGAGCCGGCCTCGATGAGCAATGCGGCCACTTCGAGATGGTTTTCGTACGCGGCGGCGATGAGGGCGGTCTGCCCGCGCGCGTCGGTCGCGGCCACGCGGGCGCCGTCGGCGAGCAAACGTTTCACGGCCTCGGCGTCGCCGCGCCGGGCGGCACTGATCAGTTCCATGTCACGCTCCTCTTGCGCCGCGCCCGCACTGATCGTTGATGACGGCAAGGCCGTTGTCTGCGGGGCAGGGGCGCAGGCGGTGAGCGATATTGCAATAACGATGACGAAGTGCATTAGCCGCATGCGAACTCCCGCCCGGTGCGAACGATGCCATTATCCCATCTTACTCGATTGGTTCAGTACGTCGCTCCCGCGAAAGCGTCCCAAGGAAAAGCCTTGGGCAGAATCCACGACCTGAGGATGGACACTGCCATTGTTCCACTGGCGCTTTCGCGGGTGTGACGGATGCCCTCAAAGCGCCCGACAGATCGTGTATGCTCGTCTGGTAGCGGAATTGCATTGCGGAAATAGGCAAACGAAAAAGCGGATGAGGCCACTCATCCGCATTATCATTTCCTCAGAAATTGGCTAATGGCTCGCGGCTTATGGCCGGGCATACATTTCGGCTAGAGCGGTCCAGCGCATCGCCTCGGCAGCCCTCCCGCGCTCAATGTAGGTTTGGGCCAGACCTTTCCATCGCAAGGCATCAGCGGCGACTGACGCTGGCTTGTGCTGATAGAGGCCAGCGAGGCCTTCCCAGCGGGCGGCTTCGGCTTGCAGAGCTTGTGGCGCGTACAGGTGGGCAAGCCCGGTCCAGCGCAGGGCGTCGGCGGTGATCGACGCTGTCGTCGGTTGATGGAGGCGCGCCAGGCCCTCCCAGCGGGCGGTTTCGGCTCGCAGCGCTTGTGGCGCGTTCAACTGGGTAAGCCCGGTCCAACGTTCACTCTCGGCGATGCGCGCCCGTTCGGGCGAATAGCCCTCGACCGCTGCGGCTGGCGCGGACACCTTCGGGGTCTCCGGCGCAATCGCAAGCCCGAGGAAGACCGCAGCGATGAGGACGGCCAGCGCCGTGACCGACAGGACAAGCGAATAACTGCGGGGGAAAGAACGTAAAGCGATCATGTTGGTCTCCTTATGAATTCGTGTGAGAGAGGTGGTTGTCGTTGTTACTTGCCAGCCATTAAATGCGGAATTGCGGGGCAGTGGGTATCTTTGGGTGTTACAATTTGCGATACAAACCGGGATGAGTACGAAGGTGCCAGAAGAACCTGCCGACACGTTTATTGGAGTGGGCGAGTGGATCAGGCGGCGGCGCAAGGCGCTGGACCTGACTCAGGATGAACTCGCGCGGCAGGTGGGTTGCTCCAAAGTCGCCATTCGCAAAATCGAATCTGAAGAGCGCCGGCCTTCCAAGCAGATTGCCGAACGCCTGGCCGATGTGTTGGGTATCGCGGCGGATGACCGAAAGGCATTTATTCGTTTCGCGCGTGGCGACCCCCGCGCTGCCTTGCCTGCTCAACGAGCTCGCGGCGACACGCCGCTCCCCTGGCAGACCCAAGCAGGCAATTTGCCGCTGCCTCCCACGCCTCTCGTCGGACGTGAAGCAGAGTTAGCCGAACTCCATCACCACATCCTTGATCCCGGTATCCGCCTGCTAACTCTGATTGGACCGGGGGGTATCGGCAAAACCCATCTGGCATTGCAGACGGCGCTGGAGGCTGGCTCAACCTTTTCGGGCGGCACCTATTTTGTGCCGCTTGCGCCCCTCCGCTCACAAGAATTCATCGTTTCTGCTACGGCGAGCACCCTAAAGCTGGCTTTCTACGGTGCGCTCGAGCCTAAAGATCAACTGCTCAACTATCTGAAAAACGAACAAATCCTGTTGGTCATGGATAATTTTGAGCACTTGATGGCTGGCGCATCACTACTGACAGAGATATTGTCCTTCGCTCCATACATCAAAATCCTCGTCACATCTCGTGAACGCTTGAACTTGCGCGGCGAATGGCTCTTCGAAGTCAAGGGCCTGAGTATCCCGGACAACATACAAGCGGCTGATGCCGGCGCATTCAGCGCCGTGCAATTGTTTTTGCAGTGTGCGCGCCGTGTGCAGCCAGACTTCTCCCTCTCGGTGGATGAGAACCCGACCGTGATCCGTATTTGCCAGTTGGTGGAGGGGCTGCCGCTCGGCATCGAATTGGCTGCCGTCTGGGTGCGGGCGTTGTCATGTCGAGAAATCGCCGCGGAGATTGAGCGGAATTTAGAGTTCCTGACTATACCCCGACGAGATGTCTCAGAGCGGCATCGCAGCCTGAAAGCTGTATTCGAGCACTCGTGGACATTTCTGTCGGAGGACGAGCGCAGGGTCCTTCAAAGCCTGTCGGTCTTTCACGGCGGGTTCGAGCGCGAGGCCGCCGAAGGCGTGGCTGGAGCCAGCCTGTCCGTTTTGGCGGCGCTGGTGGATAAATCACTTGTGCGCCACAGTGCAGCCGGACGCTATGAGATGCACGAACTGTTGCGACAATATGGTTTAGGGAAGTTGTCCGAGGCCGGCGAAACAGAGTCCGTACACAAGCGGCATCGCGATTGGTTCCTGGAGTTGGCGAAGCAGGCGAATCCAGGCGAATTGTGGGGAACGGCGGAGGAGGTCTGGTTGAAGCGGTTGGAAGACGAGCGAGACAACTTGAGGGCGGCGCTGGCCTGGTCAATGCAGAATGGCGAAGCGGAAGACCGGCTGAGGTTGGCGACGTTGTTGGTTTGGTTCTGGTACGTTCAGGCTCATTTCACTGAAGGCCGTCAGTGGTTGGAACAAGCATGGGCTAAGAGTGAGGGCGCTTCCCCCAGCGTCCGGGCGGTTGTGTTAAGCGGCATGGGTCTCATGGCGATGCAGCAAGGTCTCTGGGAGCAAGCCACATTGTGGTTCACGGAATATTTGAAGTTGTATCGTGGACTCAATCACGTCGAAACCGGCTGGGTACTAATGGACCTGGCTCAGATGGCAGTTGTGCAGGGGGCTTTTGATCGCGCCGCCGCGCTGTTTGCTGAATGCGAAACTATTTTTGAATCAGAAGGCCTAAAGGCTAGCGTGCTCTTGTATCAGGGGATCGCCGCTGGCTATCAAGGCAACTACGAACAGGCTAAAGTATTGCTTGACAAAAGCCTGCCCGTGCTTCGAAAGATAAATGACCGGCTGGCTATTGCGCGTGCGCTTCACGCCCTGGGGATAGTCATGCGCCATCAAGACAACGCGGAAACCGCCACAGCACTTTTTAGCGAGGGTCTGACAATATCGCATGCGATTGGCGCCCGGCTGGAGATCGCCCAATGTTTGGAGGGTTTGGCCGGCCTGGCCTCCGCGCAGGCGCAACTCGAGAAAGCAGCGCGGCTCTTCGGGGTGGCGGAGGCCTTGCGCGCCGCGATCAGCACGCCACTGCTGCCCGGCATTCGCGCCGACGTTGATCGGGATAGATCGGTCCTCCGTGCTCAGCTCGCCGAAGGAGTGTTTGAAGCCGCGTATGCGGACGGAAGGACCATGACGATGGAACAGGCGATTACGTATGCGATGGAGAAACCAACTGGCAGAAACGCAGACGGTTCTCGCTGAAGCAGTGGCGTTTCTGATTAGACCAAACTCCTGTTTGGTTTACGACTTTAGCCCAGCGGGTGAGGGGTGACAACGGATTTGCAACGGATCAACGGATTGAAGCGGATGAGGCAACTCATCCGCTTCTTGTTTTCATCAGACCTGACAGGGTGCGAACCGAAGGTTCGCCTGAAACCTGTCAGGTCTATTCGCGGTCAGTGATTGGCGTGGGCCGCCGGGGATTCGGTTTCGGATTCTGAAGCGTACTCGTCGCACGACACCCAGGGATTCCAATCCGTGAACATGCCGTTGGGGTTGTGCTTCCACGCCCAGACGTGCAGCTCGTAGAACGCGGGGATGCGATAGCGATTCGGAGCACCCACGTAATGAAACACCTGACCCATCAACGTAGGCGGGGTCTCGTGGGCGGCATCCCAAGCCTCCGCGATGACGACATACTCTACACTTACGAGTTGCAATTTGCCATTTCTTGACTCGTACACCAGGGCCTCGGGCTGAGTCGCGTCCAATTCGCCATCGCCAACCAAATCGCCATTGACGTAGTGCACGCCCATCGCCCCTTCCTGCGGGCCGCTGACGCAGCCGTGGAACAGCCCATAGCCGGCCGCGGTTGCCTCGTCCAGATTCTTGAAGCGTGCCGTCGCTTGGCGCACGGTCGCGACGAGGGTACCCGCCGGGGTTGCGCCTTCGCGCGCCGCCAGCGCAACGGAGGTCAGGGCCAACAGCGATGCCGCCACCAGGCCGATCAAAAGAAAGCGTTTTATCTTCATGTCGATTCTCCTTTTCAGGTGACTGTCCTGGCTGCGACACCTTGAAAATACGGGCGCTCTCAGCCAGTGACAGTCAGCTTTGCGTGAGGTGCGCTCACAGGTGGAAATAAGGGTCGAGCACGCGCACCTCGGTGATCTTGTCCACCGGCAGGTTGTTGCGCTGGGCGACCGTGCGGATGGCCTCCGGGGTGGGCGCGTCGTCGATGCAGACGGTCTTCTTCTTGTCGCCGGTCACATAGGAGTGAACCCAGGTGACGCCGTCCTGGGCGTTGTTCCCGATGACGGTCAGGCAGACCTGCGCGCCTTCTGCATTGGCGGGCAGGCCGAGGCCGTCGGGAAAAGTGCGTTCGACCATGTAGCGGGGCATAGTGGTTTTCCTTTCTGTGATGATGAATGTTGGATACGCGCTCACTGTATCGGAAACTCAGTCCCGCGTTGTCGGGGAAAACTCTACAGTTGCGCACCCGGCCCCCCAACAAATTATTCGTTAGTTATGGGGCGAGTGATGACGCCCACCCAGAGAAGGCGAACTGGCGCGTGACGTAAATCGTCGTGCCCTTTGTCCGTGATTGGCACAACATGACTGCGATACTTTGACGTATCATCAACGCGGTGTCGGCATCGGCGAATTGAATGCAGTCGGATATCAGTGGCCACACTCGATCCAGGTCCGGCTTCAGATATCGCCGATACCATGTCAACACCTGAGCCTGGTTGTCAGAGGTGTAATAGATGGCGGATTGCTGGACAACGCCGTTGCGCAAAGAGTCCAGACTAGGCCCGGACACGCTCAGGCGGGCTGCCCTTGGGTATTGAACAGAACCAATGGACTGTCCCAGCCCGATGAGTAGGCCGAGGCTGGCCAGCCCCACGATCAGCCAGCCAGCCGTTAGTCCGAAGATTACGACGCGCATAACAGGCTACTCCTTGCGCCAAGCCGCATTGCAATCGAGGGCCGCCGTCATAACGCCAGAGGCAGGAGGATAAGAATCGCGATTGCCCCTGCGGTCAGAATCCATCCGAACAGGCGGCTATGCCCTTTGGCCCGTTGCGGAACACCACAGACTTCGGCTTCTCGCACGAGTTCCGCCTCACGGTCGTGTGCAATCCTCAGCATGTGATCGGGGTGGTACATGGTGGTCTCCTTATTTGGATAATTGCCTTCTTGCCAACACCTTAGCATCCAGTCCCTTACCAAACTTGCCATTTCTTGCAGAAAATTCCCCAACTGGCGTTATACTCACTGACACGCCCATGTTCTGATAGGCACTTTCTCTGAGGGAAAGCCCATTGAGCCGCACCTTGG
>JBQTJD010000821.1:0-15462 GCA_052387475.1 Anaerolineales bacterium
TTGTCCAACTGGGCCTGAGCGCGCGCCCACCGGATGGGACGGTGTGGGGTTTGGGGCTGGCAGTTCACGATCGGGATGATGCCGCCGGTACGGCCATTGCCGCGAAGACCTGGCCCGAGACCGCCGACGGCAACAGTACGTCATCGTGGGGGCGGCTGCGGTTTGGATTGACCACGTATACGCCCCCGGCTCCTACCCCGGCCGGCACGGTTACCGTGCGCCACGGGTTGAATGGGGCCGTGGTGCGGGATGCGGGGGTGGGGGGGTACACTCAGTGTGGAGCCAGCTTTGATTACTGGTCGCAGTGGGGTGACTTGAATGAGACTGCTTATAACAATCCACCCACGGATTTCAACGTTCAAAATCAGTCCGATGTCTCGGACTATCCCTGCTTCTCTAAAATTTATCTCACCTTCCCGCTAACCCAGGTGCCAGCCGGAAAGGTCATCCACTCGGCCACGCTGACGCTGCACCAAATGGGAAATTCGGGCGTTTCCGGGCCGGGCCAACCGCCCGCTACCTCCATCATCCAGGTGCTGACGACGGGTACGGATTGGAATCCACTGACCATTACGTGGAACAGTGCGCCGCTCGCGCTGGAGAATTTCAGCCGCACCTCGGTTGGGGTGATTGAAGGCTGTGGTTCCACAATCCCTTGGCCGTGTGTGCCGCGCACGTTTGATGTCAGTGAACCGGTGGCACGCGCTTACCTTCAGGGTACGTCGTTGGGCTTGGTGCTATATAGCGCCGACTCGTTGTATGGCACGGGCAAGTACTTCACTTCCTCCGACGTTGATGCGTCTTGGAATGCGGTCGGACGCCCGACGCTGGTCGTCAACTGGAACCCATAACCGAGTTTGTGAGAGTGAGTGAATTTTGATCAGGGGTTCTTTCTCTTCAGCCCTGCGGGTGTTGATCGCCTGGGCGACGCTGTTTGCTTGCACGCCGGTGGTGCGCTCGGCGACACCCATACCGGCCACTACCGCCGCGCCGCATAGCGGCGAGAGAGAACCGCGTAGCGGTTCTCAAGCGCAAACTTCGCTTGCGCCCGCGCCATTGCCGACCGCTACGGCGACGCAACTGTATTTGCCGCTGGTCGGCAAAGGGCTGCCGCTCAACCTGTTACGCAACGGCCAGTTTGAAGCGGGCAACCTGCAGGGCTGGGAAGCTAACGGCGCGACGGCTTCCAGGGATAACGCACACACGGGCGGCTGGTCGGCGCGGCTAGCGAATACACGCTTACGCGCCATGTTGTCCACCGTGCCCGGACGAACCTATAAAGCGCTGGCGTGGATCAAGCTCGTCAGCGAGAACGGCAGCGATTGGGGCGGCTTCACGCTGACGGCTTTCGACCGCAACTGGAACCCTCTCAGCCAGACCGGGCCTTACCTGCGAGCCACTCACGGCAGCGACTGGTTCAAAGTGGCGCTGACCTTTACCGCCGACTCTGCGACCACGCCATTCGACATCGGTTACTTTGGCGGGCCGGGCCGGCAGCTTGTCGCGCACGTCGATGACGTTTACGTCTTCACCAGAGAAGACCCCAACCAGCCGCCGGTGGTCACGCCCGCGCTCACCCCCGCGACTTTCAACAGCCTTCCGCAAACCCAGACGTTCACACTCGCCGGTGATGATTTCGATGGCGCTATCACTCGCGTGCAGTGGGAATTCGGCGATGGTGGGCGCGCGCTGGAGGCGAACGGCAGCCGGCATGTCACTCTTCCGGGAACGTACACCGCTACGGTCACTATCGCCGACGATGAAGGCGCTACGGCGACTCACACACTTCCGTGGCAAGTTGAAGCGCCCGGCTTTCCTACTCTCGCCATCACTTCACCCGACGAAGCCAGTGAGAGTGACGCGCCGGTGTTGACGGTGCAGGGCGTGGCTTCGGACTCGGCGCTGAAGATCATCGTCAGTAGTGATCGAGGCGGATATGCCGAGGTGGCCGGTGCTGAAAACTGGGAAGCGGCCGTGACATTGCAACCCGGCTTCAACCGGGTGCTGGTGCAGGCGCATGATGATGTGGGTCACATCATCACACAGTCGCGGATGGTACGCTATGTGCCACCCGGGCTGCTGGCATTGGGGACGATTCAGGCGGCGGAGACTGTGGAAAAGTGGGAACCGCTGATCATCGCCTTCGAGTTGCAGAATAGCGCCGCCACTCATCCGCACTTCCCTTACGAGGCGGCCCCGCCACTTGGTTTGGCCATGGTCGATGGCGTCACGGTGGATGCGCTGTTCACCCCGGACGATTGGCGCACGGTCTATCGCCGGCCCGCTTTCCTCTATCAGCCCTATCAGCGGGCGCTGAAAGATGGCGCGGAGTGGCTGCGGCCCGACGGCAACCCAGTATGGACGGTGCTATTCTCTCCCTCCGCGACAGGTGAGTGGAAGTATCGGTTGGAGGCGGTGGAAGCAAAGGGTTCGGCGCAATCTGTCGAAGGCGTGTTCACCGTCATTGCTTCCACAAATCCGCTCAACCGCGGCCCGGTGCGTGTGGCGCTGAATGATACGCGTTACTTTGAGTTCGCCGACGGCACACCATTCCTCGGCGCGGGGCACAACCTCGGCTTTTCCACCGAGCGCTTTTCTTTTGAGGCCACTGAGGCCTTTGACCGCATCGGCGTCGGCAATCAAGATTTTTTTCGCTGGTGGGTGAGCGGGCGGCTGTGGGGTTCGGCCTGGCAACCCTGGCGCTCGCGCACCCTTCCAGGCAACGGCTACTTGCCGGCGACCGGACTGACTGTGGAGCGTGGCTATGCCGGAGGGCTTGCCGCGCTGAAATTGGACGCAGCCAATCCCATCCTGTTTCAGGGATTTGACTCGGGGCGCGCGACATTGATCCCCGGTCATCGCTACCGGCTGACGGCGCGCTGGCGGACTGAGGGTGTCATCGGGCCGGCGGTTGCTGGTCAACCCTACGGCCTCACCCTCAAGCTCATGGGCTGGCCGGAGCCGGGGCAGACCGGTTCTGCGCCCGCGCTGCTGACTCACGTCGCCGGAGACACACCGTGGCACGTGGCCTCAGCGGAGTTCACAGCCACCGGTGACTTCATCGAGAATGTCGTGCTCGTGCTGGAGAATGCCACCGGCGGCGCAGCGTTTGTGGATGAGGTGACGCTAACGGAATTGATCGACGGCCAGCCCGGCCCGCAATTGTTGCGCGGCCCGCAAGCCAATTCGCATCTTGAATTTGACTCAGCGCGGGCGTTTGGGATGGATGTGATCGTGGAGGAAGCGCAGCGGCGCGGCGCATATTTCAAACTCGTCATCTGCGAGAAGAACGAATACCTGCTGAACCATCTCGCGCCGGACGGCTTGCCCGAGCGCTTGGGTGATCAATTCAACGGTGGGCTGGGCACGCCGGCGCGCTGGCTGCACGAGGCGTATTGGCGTTACCTCTTCGCCCGCTACGGCGCGTATCGATCCGTGCACTCGTGGGAGTTGGTGAATGAGGCCGCGCCCGGCCCCGGCTCGCACTTCCGATTAACGGCCGACTTGGCGCAACGTGCGGGGGCGGATGGCAACCCGCATCCGGCTTCGACCTCCACGTGGGCCACGCTGGCCGAAGCGGCGTGGAAACATCCGGACAGCGCGCCAATCTCCTACGCCGACTTCCACGCCTATGTGCGTGGCACCGGCTTCATCGAGCCAGAGGCTGAATTGGCGAACGACAGCGCGCGCTTCTTCAATGAATACGATCTGGCTGCGCGCGCCGCGAATTTCGGCAAGCCGGTGGTGTGGGGCGAGTTGGGGATTGATACCGGCAACACCAACGAGCCGGACCCGCTGTTAGTGCGCGACACGGACGGGGTATGGCTGCACAAGCTCACCTGGGCGCGCACCGGTCCGGGCGGCGTTTATCCACTCTATTGGTACACCGATCAAATTTTTGCTCAATCTCTTCATCGCATCTTCGGCGCGTGGACTCGGTTTATGCTCGGCATCCCGTTGACGAATGGCCGCTATGAGGACGTGCGCGCCGAAGTCTCTACCGGCAACTTACGGGTGTTGGGCCAAAAAGATGTACAGGCAGGACGGGCGCATGTGTGGATTGATAACCGCGCGCACACATGGTGGGCGGTGGTGGATGGGCGCGCGATCCCGCCAGTCAGCGGTGCCGTGCGGATCGCTTTACAACATCCAAATGCAAGTTATCGTGTGACGTGGCACAACACCCGCACCGGCGAGCCGGTGAGTGTGCAAACGCTCACGGCGGACAGCAGCGGCGTGCTGACACTCTCTCTCTCGAATCTCACGACCGATACCGCCGCGCAGATTGAGCGCACAGCTCCGTAGTCCCCCGGTCTCCAAAGGCCTAAAAATCAGGCCTGTTCATCACATACCCTTAGGGCGAACGTACTATGCGAGCCGCTGCTTGTTTTTGTTATTCTGCCTGCGGGTTTGAACAGGCGGCGCGTATCGGTTGGCCTCCTCGCACTTAAGGTTCGTTTAAGTTCTCAACCTGGTTTCAATGACAGCACGCACGTCACCAAAGTCAACCTCGACATTAAAAGGGATGGGCCTCTACCTCAGCCGTCAAGCGTCCAGCCCGGCTCGCTACATTCTTGAGCAACTGCTCTATGCCAGCATTGGTTGGGTGCCGACGATTTTCGGCATTGCATTGCGCGGCGTGCTGTACCGGTTGATTCTGAAAATGGAGGGGCTGGCGGCGATTGAAAACAACGTCCGGTTGCGTTTCGCCGATCAGATTCGTTTGGGCCACGGCGTGTATCTCGATCAGGGTGTGTATCTGCACGCGACGCCCAGCGGCATCCGCCTCGGCGCGAACACAATTGTGATGCATGGCGCGGTGCTGCACGTCTATAACTTCCGTAACATGCCGCACGCCGGCATCACCATCGGGCGCGATAGCCTCATCGGCGAGTACACGGTTATTCGTGGGCAGGGCGGCGTCCACATCGGCGACCGAGTATACACGTCACCGTTCACCCAAATCATCGCCGTCAATCACGTCTTTGATGATCGCACTAAACCCTTTGTCGAGCAGGGCATCACGGCGGAAGGCATTGTCATCGAGGATGACGTGTGGCTGGGCGCGAATGTGGTGGTGGTAGATGGGGTGCGGATCGGCCAAGGCGCAGTGATTGCCGCCGGGGCGGTCGTCACAAAAGATGTGCCGCCGTACACCGTGGTCGCCGGTGTGCCCGCGAAGCCCATCAAAACAATCGGTGAGAATGGTCAGGTCAACCCCGACCGCGTGATTTATTTTGAGAAGTGATCGTAGGGGCAGGGCTCATCCCTGCCCGCAATAATAATGAGGAACATTGATATGCCCGCATTATCTATCGTCATTCCGGCCTATAACGAAGAAGATGGGATTGAGACCATTGCCCGCCGCGTGCTGGCGGTCAAGCCCGCGCTGGCCGAAGTGGGGGTGTCACTGGCCGAACTGCTTGTGGTGGATGACGGCTCGAAAGACCGCACCGCCGAGATCGCGCGCACCATCGAAGGCGTGACGCTCATTCAACACAAAAAGAATCGCGGTTATGGCGGTGCGCTGAAGACGGGCTTCAACGCCGCGCAGGGCGAGCTGATTGGATTTTTGGACGCCGATGGCACCTATCCGCCCGAGCACTTTCCACAGTTGTGCCTGAAGGCGATGAATGGCACCGACCTCGTCATCGGCTCGCGCATGGCAGGCGCGAAAAGCGAGATGCCGCCCACGCGCCGCCTCGGCAACTTCCTGTTTGCCAACCTGCTCAGCCTCATCAGCAACCAGCGTGTGACGGACAGCGCCAGCGGCATGCGCGTGTTCAAACGCGAGGCGCTCGCCCGCATGTACCCGCTGCCCGACGGCCTCAACCTCACGCCGGTGATGAGCACGCGCGCGCTGCACGAAGGCATCCACGTCACCGAAGTCGCCATCCCCTACAACGAACGCGTGGGGCGCAGCAAACTGAGCGTGGTAAAGGACGGCGTGCGCTTCCTGCAATCGATTGTGTGGACGGCGCTGGCTTATAACCCCGTGAGCATCCTCGGCAAGATCGGTCTGGTCGGAATTGGTCTCGCTTTGCTGGCCGGGCTGTGGCTGGTGTTCGCGCGGCTGGCCGGGGACACGGAACTCGGCCCGCTCGAAGTAGCCGGGTTATTTGCCGGGCTTGTATCGGGCGTCATCGGTGTGAGTGTGTTCGCACTGGGCGTCACTTTCAATTACCTCGTCTCACTGTTCTACAAACGTCCGGTGCGGCAGGGCCTGTTTGGCAACCCGATTTTCAAAACCCCATTGGATCGGCATTTCGGCTGGGCCGGGCTGCTGGCGACCGTGGTTGGCCTCACCATCGGCATCGTGGCGATGGCGCTGGGTATTTCCGGCTGGGATGTGACTCGGCTGTGGCTTTATCTGCTCGGCAGCGCGATGATTACGCTCGTCGGCGTGCAACTGGTCATTTACTGGGTGCTCATCCGCGTATTGGAAGAGTTGAGCCAGCGCGAAGTGTTGACGCAACGGGATATGGGTGCGGCCTGATCGGGGTAGCCCCCTTTTCCTAGACGGCTATCTTCTTATTCTTTGATAAGATGGTAGCTGGAATAGTTACCTCAAGTCGGGCGAACGTTTTACACATTCACCATCGCCCGGTTACGATTTCCACGGAGCCAACGACATGAGTGACCTTGAGCACGAAGCGCCGAAGCCCGGCGATAACAACTGGAAAAACCTCGGCACGCGCCGCATCGCCAACGTCAAGATGGCCGATTTCCCCAACGTGGATGAAATCGTCCGCAAAGGGCTGATGGAAGCGCCGCGCAGCAAAGAGACGGTGGACATTTTGCTGGTGAACCCGCCAACGCCCGATGGCGGCTTGTGGATCCGCACGCAGCACCGCGTGGGACGCCGAACGCGCGAGAACATGGTCTGGCCGCAGGTCTCGCTGGCGCAGATGGCGGCCATGCTGCATCCAGCCTACACGTTCAAGATCATTGATGCCAACGCCGAGCGCATGGGCTGGGCCGAGTTCGAGCAATTGCTCGACAAGTATAAGCCCAAGTATTACCTCACGCAGGTTACCGCGCCGACATTGCAGAACGACATGTACGGCTGCTTCCTGGCCAAGGCGCGCGGCGCGAAGACCATCGCCTTCGGCACACACGTCACCCCGATGCCGCGCGAAACTCTCAAGCCGTACCCGGCGCTGGATTTTGTCCTAATCGGCGAACCAGACCTCACCATCCGCGATTTGCTCGATCACTTCGAGAACAAGTTCGACCAGCGCGACGCGCACATAACGCGCGTTTTCGCCGAGCACGACCCGACCTATCGCCCGGCCATCACCATTGATGGCCGCGTGGATTTGAGCGGCATCAAGGGCATGGCTTGGCGCGATGACAACGGCGAGGTCGTGGTCAACCCCACGCGCTCGTTCATCAAGAGCCTCGATGATTTGCCGATGCCGCTGCACGAACATCTGCCGCTGATGAAGTACCGCATGCCGCTCATCAACGGGCCGTTCACCTTCATCGTGACCAGCCGTGGTTGCACGGCGGGCTGCATCTATTGCATCAAGCACGTCAGCTATCAATACAGCGTGCGCCTGCGCTCGCCGCGTTTGCTGGTGGATGAGATCAAGTATCTCAAGAGCCTCGGCGTCAAGCATATCCACATGTACGCCGATCTGTTCACCGTCAGCCGTGATCAGGTGCTGGAGATGTGCAAGCTCCTCATCGACGAGAAGGTAGGCGTGACGTGGACGAGCAACAGCCGCGTGGACTACGTGGATGAAGAGATGTTGCTGCAAATGGGCAAAGCCGGCTGCACGCTCATCTCGTGGGGCATCGAGAGCGGCAGCGAGCAGGTGCTCAAGCACGCACGTAAGGGCGCGTATCCCGACAAGGCCGAGCGCGCGCTGACCTGGGCCAAAGCTGCCGGCATCATGAATTGGGGTTACTTCATCATCGGCCTGCCCACCGAGACTGAAGCCACCATCCGGCAGACGATTGATTTTGCGAAGAAGCTGCCGCTCGACATCGCGCTTTTCCACGTGGCCGCGCCGTATCCGGGCACGCCGTTTTTCTTTGAAGTGGTGAAGAATAACTGGTTCCGCTCCGGCACGCGCTGGGAGCAGGTGGATATGGATAAGGGCACAGTGCTCGACTATCCCGGCCTGCCCGCCGAGCGGCTGCTGTACTGGCAGAAGCGCGCCTTCCGCGAGTGGGCTTTCCGCCCCGGCCCGATCATGACCTACCTCAAGATGCTGCTGTCCGACGCCTCGACGCTCAAGACCGCCCTCGACGTCGGTCTGCAACACTTGCGCTGGTCAACGAGCGAAGCCTCGCACTAACCCCACAGACCGCAGCGGTCGTGCGAATCTGGCGAACTCGTTCGCACGCTTCGCCTGAGACCGTTGCGGTTTTCTTTCTCTCAAATGGCTTCGTACGTTGTAAGCCGTGGATTTGTGTTGGTGACGCTGGTCTGGGCCGTCGCCGGCGCAGTGCTCATCACATTCCTGCCCGGCCTTGGCGGCTTGATCGCCCTGCTCACCTTTATCCCGTTTGCCCTGCGCCTGCTGGCCGGGCGCTCGCCATTTTCACAAACCCCGTTCGGTTTTTTCTTCATCGTTTTTATCCTCACCGCAGGCCTGGGTGTGTGGGCGGCTTATAACCCGGCAGCCGCATGGGCCAAGTTTTGGATATTGGTCAGCGCCGGACTGATTTTCTACGCACTGGCTCTCCAGACCCGGGAGAATTTTTGGCCCATCGTCGCTGGGCTGTGCGGTCTGGCTGCGGCGCTATCCATCTTCTTTTTGTTAGGGGTGGATTGGAGCCGGCAGCCGTCCGATTTCGGCTTTATTCAGCGGCTCGGCGAGGCGTGGAGTCGCGTGCGGCCCGCGTTTGAATGGCCGCTAATCAACAAGAACATCTTTGGTGGCTCGCTGGCGATGCTGTTGCCGTTCAACGCGGCCTTGGCGTTGCGCGGGTGGCGGACGCGTGATGGGCGGACGATGACCTGGGCGGCGGCGACGGCGCTTATTGCGCTGGTGGGTTTGTTGCTCACCGGTGAGCGCGCGGCTTGGGTGGCGCTCGCCGCCGGATTGGGAACGTGGTTTCTGTGGAGCCTGTGCCGGCGGTTCGCACACCGTCTGCGCCATCCCCCGCGCACCCTGTTTCTGGCGCTGGTCGGGCTGGCAGTTGCAGGCGTGGTCGGTCTCCTCACCGTTTACCCGGGCGGCCCGGTCGGGCTGCTCAATCGCTTTTCCGGGCCGAGCGACTTCAGCCGGGTCACCCTCTTTCAGCAATCCGCCAACCTCATCCGCGATTTCGCGCTGACGGGCGCGGGGCTGAACGCGTTCTCCGGTTTGTATGCTCGCTATGAAATGGCGATCCCATACTTCATTTTTGACTATAGCCACAACTTTTTTCTGGATGTGGCGATTGAGCAGGGGGTGTTTGGGGCGCTGGCGCTTGGGGTGATTTTTGCGGGTAGCTTTGGGCGGGGCTTGCAGCAGGCGATCCTTCGAGTAGAGGCCGACCCTCACGTCGAGTTGCTGCTCTGGGCCGTTATCGCCGCCTTCGTCACTGTCCTTGCGCATGGATTTCTGGATGATGCGCTCTACGGTGATGCGGGCACACCGTGGTTATTCCTCTTGCCCGGTTTGGCTGTGATGCTGACCCGTGACGCAGGGTCCAAGGCTATATGGGCTCGTCTTCAACTCGGCGGTGCTGGTCTGATGGCTGTGTTCCTCGTCGGGGGTGCCTTGCTGCCCGGTGGGCGTGCGGCCGTGTATGCGAATCTGGGCGCGGTGGAGATGGCCCGCTACGAGTTGGCCGGCTGGCCCGAGGTGAGCTGGCAGGATCGTGGCGGCGCCGCGCAACTAACGGGCGCACGTTCGTACTTCGAGCAAGCCCTCGTGCTCGACCCGCAGAACGTGACGGCGGCCTATCGTCTCGGGCTGATGGAAGTTGATCGGGATAACCTTGTCGCGGCCATTGACTATCTTCAACCGGCGCAAGCCCGGCAACCTGCGCATCGCGGCTTGGCCAAAACGCTGGGCTACAGTTACACCTGGCTCGGCCATGTGGATGAGGCTGCGACGTTGCTACGCAGCGTGCCCGAGGCACAATACGAACTGGACCTGTACGCGCAGTGGTGGCCGACGGTCGGCTACACTGAACGCGGGCTTTACGCGACGCAGATGGCGAGGCGTTTAGAGGAACTCGGATTACCGTACACCGGCAACCCGCTGGCAAAAATCCCCTGACGTTTGCTTCGACTTTCGGTAGTCCATAGGTCAGGTTGGCAGTCCCGGCTGCGGGGTGTTATCGTGACAGTGAGCTCGCGCAACCTGGCGCGAGTTTCATGTGAACGGCGCACGAAAATTGCAATGACCGCCGTGTATAGTTGAGACACACGGGCCGCACAATCTGCGTACTAGTTCCTCGTTTGAGGTGTGAGAGTCCAAATGGATTACGTGAAAGTCGGTGTCATCGGGGTCGGGCGAATGGGGCAGCGCCATTGTCGCGTGTATGCCAACCTGCGCCGCGCGCAACTGGCGGGTGTGTGTGACGCAAACCCGCAGTTGGGCCAGCAAATTGCGGCGCAATATGGGGTGCCGTATTACGCCGATGTCGATGAACTGCTCACCCACGTTGATGCGGTCAGCATCGTCACTCCGACGCCGCTGCATTTCGACGTGGCGATGCGCTGTTTGCAAAAGGGTGTGCATGTCCTCATCGAGAAACCGATTGCGGCGACGCTGGCAGAGGCTGAGCGGTTGACGCAGACCGCCGAGTCTTCCGGCCTGATCACGATGGTCGGCCACATTGAGCGATTCAACGCCGCCTACATGGAATTGAAGAATGTGCTCGACGGGATGAAGCCGCTCACTGTCAGCTTCCGCCGCCTGAGTGCGTTTGCCGGCAGCAACACGGATGTGGATGTGGTGCTTGATCTGATGATCCACGACGCCAATCTGGTGTTGGATTTGATCGGGGCAGAACCTGCCTGGGTGGAGGCGCACGGTCTCAGCGTCGTGAGCGACACCATTGACCATGCCGTCGTCAGCCTGGGGTTCACCACCGGTCCCATCGTCACCCTGACGGCCTCGCGCATTACCGAGCACAAAGTTCGTTCCATTGATGTGACCGCGCGTGAAGCCTACGTGGAATGTGATCTGCTCAACAAGAGCATTTTCGTCTATCGCGAAACCATTGGTGAGTATCTGAACCAGAACAATAAAGGCGTCAAGTACCGTCAGGAAAGCGTGGTGGAGCGCATCCAAGTGCCGATTTTCGAGCCGATGTTTTTGGAGCTTCAGCATTTTGTGGAATGTGTAATTGAGAAGAAACCCCCCTTGGTTACTGCCCGCGATGGGCTGAATGCGTTGGCGCTGGCCGAACGTATTCAGCAGCTCATTCTGTCTCAGCTTGGTCGCTCCCTTGAGCCAGCCGTGAATGGACACCATCAATAAAAGTTTGCCAAACCATAGCCGATCAGTCTTGCCTGAGGAAAATTCAATGGATCTGTCAATTATTGTGCCTTGCATGAATGAAGTCGATAACGTGCCCAAGCTGGCAGATGAACTGATGCCGGTGGCGGCTGAGCTGGCCCGTACTCAATCAGTGGAAGTGATTTTTATTGATGACGGTAGCACCGATGATACCCTCGAGGCGCTAAAGACGGCTTTCGGCGGCGAGCGAGCGCCCGCCGGTGTCACCGTCCGATATGAAAAGCATCCGGTGAACCTTGGCCTGGGCGCTGCGCTACGCACCGGCTATGCCGCTGCGCGCGGCAATGTCATCGTCAGCACCGATGCCGACGGCACGTACAAATTCGACACCATCCCGGCGCTGCTCAAGCACCTCACGCCTGAGATTGATATCGTTACCGCCTCGCCCTACCACCCGCAGGGCCATGTGACCGGCGTATCGGCCTATCGGCTCTTTCTGAGCCAGGGCGCTTCGGCGCTCTACCGGTTATTGGTGGATTGGCGGATCCGCACCTGGACGTGTCTATTCCGCGCATACCGGCGCGAAGTGGTCGAGCGCATCAGCTTTGAGTCCAATGGCTACCTGTCGGGCACCGAGTTGATGGTGAAGGCCATGCTGTCGGGCTACAAAGTGGCGGAGTACCCGGCCGTGCTGTATTCGCGTGTGGCTGGCGCTTCGAAAGCCAAGATTGCCCGCACCATCCGCGCCCATTTGGGTTTTCAGTGGCAGGTTTTGCTGGCGCGCTTGCGACTGAAGATACTGGCCGGGCAACAAGTCTAAAGGGTTGATGATGGAAGCCGTAAAAACTGTTGTGACGCAAGGAAAAGGGAAAATGAACGTCGCTATCGCTTACATCCTCGTGGCCGTCGTCGGCAGCGCGGTGGGACAATTGTTGCTCAAGAAAGGCATGTCCACCATCGGGGCGCTGACCATTACCCCGGATCAAATCTTCAACGTCTTGTGGAAGATCGGCACCAACCCCTACGTCATCATCGGGTTGTTGATCTATGTATGCGGCACGGTCTTCTGGCTGGCCGCGCTCTCGCGCGTGGACTTGAGCTTTGCTTATCCATTCGCCAGCCTGAGCTACATCGCCATGATCATCGGCGGCTGGTTGCTGTTCAGCGAAAAGGTAGACATCTGGCGCATCGCCGGCTCAGCCGTCATCATGGCGGGTGTGATTTTGATTTCGCAAAGCGGTAAGTGATGTAGTTCGGATTGTGTCTTCCGCCGCCCTCGCGTTACTTAAGACACAATCCGCAGCACGCTTTTCGCACGGCCTCCCCATGAAAATCATTTCCGTCGTCGGCGCGCGTCCCGAATTTATCCAGGCCGCTCCGGTCAGCCGCGCATTGCGTGCAGGGCACATTGAGTTGCTGTTGCACACCGGCCAGCATTACGATTACAAAATGTCCCAGACGTTTTTTGATGAGCTGGACATCCCGGCGCCGGATTACAACCTTGAGGTCGGCTCCGGAGTGCAGGGCAAGCAGACCGGTGAGATGCTGGCGCGGATGGAGGAGGTCTTGCTGAAAGAAAAGCCCGATCTCATCCTCGTGCGTGGCGACACCAACTCCACGCTCGCGGGTGCGCTGGCTGCCAGCAAACTCCACATCCCTATCGCCCACATCGAAGCGGGCGAGCGCAGCTTTGATCGCCGGATGCCGGAGGAGATCAACCGCGTCGTCACCGACTCCATTTCCGACTTTTATTTCTGTGTCAGCCAGACGGCCGTGCGTCACTTAGCAGCCGAAGGGATTGTGGAAGGCGTGCACTGGGTCGGTGACGTCATGCTGGACGCGAATCTGCACAACCGGCCCATCGCGCGCCGCAACTCGGACGTGCTGGCGCGGCTGGCGCTCAAACCCGGCGGCTACGCGCTGGTCACCGTGCACCGCGCGGCCAACACCGATGACCCGGTCCGCCTGAGTAACATCGTGGCCGCCCTCAACCGCGCGCCGGAAACGGTCGTGTTCCCGGTGCATCCGCGCACACGCGGTGCGCTGCAAAAGCTGGGAGCGGACTTTGCCCCTCACGTACAACTCATCGAACCGCTGGGTTATTTCGACATGATGGTGTTGGAAGAAAATTCTCGGCTCATTGCTACCGACTCGGGCGGGGTGCAGCGCGAGGCCTATTTCTTCGGCAAGCCATGTCTGACCTTGCGCGATGAGACGGAGTGGACGGAAACGGTGGAGGCGGGTTGGAACATGTTGACGGGCAACGACCCGGAACGCATCGCCGAGTTGTGGCGCACATTTGCCCCGCCCGTGGCGCAGCCACCCATCTTTGGTGATGGCACAGCCGGGCAGAAGATCGCCCAGGTGTTGAGTAAGACACCCATGACGTTTGGCAAAACGCAACGCGAGTCATCACGAGAGAAGGCTGTGGTCGCGTAGAGTAGACCCTGTTTTATCCACACGCATAATTTGGAGCACGCAATGAACGTCGGCATCGTCGGTGGTGGGATCATGGGCATTACGCTGGGCTATTTGCTTTCCCGGCGCGGTGTGCGGGTTGAAATTTTTGAAGCGTCACCCGTGTTGGGCGGTTTGGCCGGGCCGATCATTCTGCCCGATGGCGCAGCCATTGACCGCTTTTATCACGCAATTCTTTCAAGCGATTCATCTTTGATGGAATTATGCGCCGAGTTGAACATCGCGGATCAGCTCCGCTTCAACCAAACACGCACCGCGTTCTATCATCAGGGCAAGCTGTACACGATGAACAACATCGTGGAGTTCCTCCAGTTTGAGCCGCTGAATTTGGTTGATCGTTTCCGCCTTGGGCTGACTGTGGTCTATGCCGGGCTGTGGAACGATTGGCGGCAACTGGAAAGCATCCCCGTTGACCGATGGCTGAAGCGCGTCAGCGGCGAGCGCACGTACAACGACATCTGGGGGCCAATGTTGCGCGCCAAATTCGATGGCGCCTTTGCCGACACGCCCGCGACGTACATGTGGTCGCGGCTGGTGCGCACCAAATCCACCCGCAAAGGGGTCAACCAAAAAGAAATGTCCGGCCATCTCATCGGCGGCTATGCCACGCTGATGAAGGCGATGGCGGCGCAAATCGAAGCGGCTGGCGGGATCATCCGTCTCAAGCGCCCGGTGCAGGAAATTGTGATTGAGAACGGGCAAACGCGCGGCGGCGAGTACGCCGCAGGGAGAACGCGGCAGAGTACTGCCGAACGGTTCTCCAACGCGCCCGTGGCGCGTGGCCTGCGGCTCGGCGATGAGTTCCACGCGTTTGATGCGGTGGTGAGCACAATGCAGTCGCCGATCTTCGAGAAGCTGATCCCCGATGCGCCGGCTGACTATCGCCAGTTCCTTCTACAGACCGAGTATCTAGGCTGCGTTTGCCCATTGTTTGTGCTTGATCGACCACTCACCGGCTTCTGGACGTTGAACATAACGGATGGCCGCGTGCCCTTTACCGGCGTGATTGAGACGACGAGCTACATTGATCCACAGTACACGGGCGGACATCACCTGGTCTACATCCCCAAATACACCGCGCCTGGCAGCGAGTGGTTCACAAAATCGGATGAGGAGATCAAGGCCATCTGGCTGAAAAATCTTAAAGTCATGTTTCCGGAATTTGACGAGAGCTGGGTGCGTTACTGCCTGGTGCATCGCGAGCGATACGTTGAGCCATTGCATAAACTAAACGAGACTCACCTTATCCCTGAGATCAAGACTCCCATAGACGGCTTATATCTCGCCACCACCGCGCAAATCTATCCTGCCCTGACCAATGGCGAGAGCGTGTCACGCCACGCCCGACAGACAGCCGACATGCTGCTGGCCGCTGACCACCCAGTGCCGCTAAGGGATGAACAACGCGTGGTCGTATGACGATGGTAATTGAGGTCAGACGTTGAAATTAGGGGTGGTAACACTCTCTGGCAGCGGGTACGGCCTGCGTGTGTTGAACGCGTTGCACCGGGCAGGTTACCTGGTGCTCATGGTGGTGGTGCTGTCGGATGCGTTCGCGCGCAAATGGCGGCTG
>JBQTJD010000822.1:0-2438 GCA_052387475.1 Anaerolineales bacterium
GAGCGAAGAAGCCTGGGTGGAGGTGATGATGCGCAACGAACTCAAGCTGGCGCCGATTGAAAGCACCAACGCGCTGCGGGCGGCGCTAGTGGTGGGCGTCTCGGCCATCATCGGCTCGTTCATCCCGTTGCTGCCGTTTCTGTTGCTGCCGCTTGGAGCGGGTGTGGTGGTTTCGCTGGGGGTCTCGGCGTTGACGTTGTTCGGGGTGGGGGCTTACAAAGCGCGCATCACCGTCGGGCGGCCGTGGCGCAGCGGCCTGGAGATGGCCGTCATCGGCATCGTCTCGGCGCTGGCCGGTTACGCCGTTGGCCTGCTCTTCCAAGCCCCGGTCACACCGTAGGCTGATATGTCGATCGCTGTTCTGTCCCTGTTGGCCCTGGTCGCGGCGATTGTGGTCGCGTCCCTGCGCAGTGATCTGAACGCTGGCGTGCTGGCTCTAGCGCTGGCCTATGCCATTGGTGTGGGCCTAGCCGGGTTGAGCGCCACCGACATCGCGGCCTATCTGCCCGCACCACTCATCCTGACGCTCATCGGCATCGCGTTACTGTTCGAAATGGCGCATCAGAATGGCACGTTAGAGCGGCTGGCCCAGTACGCGATGAGGGCAGTGAACGGGCACCCGGCGCGTCTGCCTCTGATCTTCTTCCTGTTGGCCTTTGGCCTCTCGGCGTTGGGTCCGGGGAATATCGCCGCGACCGCATTGCTGGCACCGGTGGGCATGACCGTAGCCGTGAACGCTGGCGTCCGTCCACTCCTGATGGCGATCATGATCTGCACCGGCGCGAACGCGGGCGCGTTTTCGCCGGTGGCGCTCACGGGCAGCATCAACATCGGCCTCATGAGCCAAATCGGGGTGAACGATCCCGCTACCGCGCAGATCATCTTTCTGGCCGTGGCGGCGCTCCAATCATTGAGCGCATTGGCCGCCTACATCGTCTTCAGCGGCTACCGCGTGACCCAGGCGCGCGCCGTGAACGGGGTGGTTGCACGCTCTCCTGCCGAACCGTTGAGCGCTCGGCATCGGGCCACAGTGCTGGCGATGTTGGCCCTGGTGGTCGCCGTCATTGTCTTTCATGTGCCGACGGGTGTAGGCGCATTGGTGCTGGCCGGCGTGCTGGCGCTGCTCAAGGTGGGTGACTCAGAGACCAGCCTGAAGGCGCTGCCATGGAGCATCATCGCGCTGGTGGGCGGCATCAGTGTCCTCATCGGGCTGATTGAAAAAACAGGCGGACTGGATCTGGCGACGAGCCTGATCGCCGCTGTGGCCTCCCCCCAAATCGTCAATGCGCTGTTGGCTTTGGTCACCGGCCTCGCGTCCATCTATAGTAGTTCGTCGGGAGTGATTATGCCGGCGTTCGTCCCACTCATCCCGGGTCTGATCCAGAAGATGGGCAGCGGCAACCTGGTGGAGATGATCATCGCGGTGGATGTCTGCTCACATATGGTGGACGTTAGTCCGCTTTCGACGCTTAGAGCGCTCTGCCTGGCGGCTTTGCCAGGATCCGCCGACGAGCGTTCGCTCTTTCGCGGCTTGTTGCTGTGGGGCGTGCTGATGGCGGGCGTAGGTGCTATGCTGGCGTTTGTGTTTCTGGATCTGCTATAGCCATCAACCACAGAATATGGCCTACAGCGCATCTTTGAGGTTGTGTTTGGTGGCGTAGGCGGCGGCTTCGGCGCGGTTGGAGACGCCGAGCTTGCTGAGGATATTGCTGACGTAGTTTCTCACGGTGCCTTCGCCCAGATGCAGTTCGGCGGCGATCTGGCGGTTGGTCTGGCCATCGGCGACGAGCAGCAGCACGTGCCGCTCTTGCTCGGTCAGTGGCGCGAATGCCGAGCTTTCCTGCGCCCGCGCCGCGCGCCGCACCTCGGCGAAGACGCGCTCGGTCAGCGCCGGGTCTAACAGAGACTGGCCCTGGCCGACGGTCTCGATGGCCCGGATCAAATCCTGGCCGCCGGACTGTTTGAGCACATAGCCGGCCGCCCCGGCGCGGATGGCGGCGAACAGCTTGTCGTCTTCGGCGTAACTGGTCAGGATGATGATCTGGGTGTCGGGCAACTGCGCGGCCAGTTCGCGGGTGGCGTCAATGCCGCTCGCACTGCCCAGCCGAATATCCATCACGATCACATCGGGCTTCTGGGCCAGACCGCGCGCGACGGCCTCCGGCGCGGTGGCGGCTTCCGCCACCACTTCCATATCGGGGTGGCGATCAATCAGCGCCTTGAGTCCCAGGCGAACGACTTCATGGTCATCGACCAGCATGATTCGTTGGCGGCGCATGCGGACATTGTACTGGTGCGGCTCAGTCTGTGCCAGCGTTGCCACACGCCTGAGGCTGCTTTACAATCGTCGTTGTGCCCACCACCGACACCCAATCCACCAACCGGCAACTGCTGGCCGTGCAGCAAGCGGCCCTTGCCATTGCCGAAGACCTGTCGCT